>WTHD01000438.1 GCA_011523265.1 Candidatus Binatota bacterium | reverse complement strand
GCACTGATCTTATAGACCGTATGCATGCGCCCCCTCCTTTGGCTGGCAGGTCAATACAGACGGAGACTAGCACACCGCTCTGTCACAAGTCGAGAATTGGTCGTGTCTCCGTTCGCGTTTCCCCCCTCCCCCTACAGTGGTACAAGTGCGGTACACGTGTACCACGACCGGATTGGGGGTTGGCTCGCCTCCGGGGGCGGCTTGATGTATGATGGCCCCTTTGTCCCATCACCCGCGCGTGGGGGTGAGAGTGAAGGAATAGTAGAAGAGACGAGGAGACGTGAAGCATGAGTGCAGTGCAGGTTGACCCATCCATTTCCAAGGTACCGATTGAAACCAACTCCAAGGACCAGACGACCGTCTGTGTGCTGTGCAGTCACAACTGCGGCCTCACCGTCGATATCAATGACGGGCATATCGAGAACATCCGGGCCGATGCTTCCAGCCCGATCTCGCACGGCTATATCTGTAATAAAGGCTTCAGCGTTGACCATTACGTCAACCATGCCCAGCGGCTCAGCCATCCGCTCAAACGCAAGCCGGGCGGCGGGTTTGAACAGATCGGTTGGGACCAGGCCATTACTGAAATAGCCGAGCGGCTCACGGCTATTATTGCTCAACATTCCCCGCGTGCCTGTGGTTTGGTTGGCATTGGCGGTCAGGCCAACCACCTGGACGCGCCGTATGGCGTCACGTTTCTGTCGTTGATGAAATCCCGCCGCTTTTTCAATTCGCTGGCCCAGGAGAAGAGCCAGCACTGGCTGGTCGAAAAATGGATGCTGGACAGCTCGTCCGGCACCATGCTGCACCCCGACCACGACCACGCCGACTTTCTGCTGGTCATGGGCACCAACCCGCACATCAGCAATCGGGGCCATAAGCCCACCGACGCGCTGAAAAGTCTGGCCCGCAACGAAAACCGGACCATGGTGGTGGTGGACCCGCGCATTACCGAAACCAGCCGTCAGGCCGACCGTCACCTCAGGGTCCGGCCCGGCACGGACGTCTATCTGCTGCTGGCCATGGTCAAGGTCATTGTCGAACAGGACCTCGGAGCCGCCGAGTTTATCGCCAACAAAACGCTCGGCTACCAGGAGCTCAAAGCCCAACTGGCGGATGTGGACATCGCCGATATGGCCCGGCGCTGCGGCCTTGAGGTGGCCGACGTTGTGGCCACGGCGACCGAATACGCCGGTGCCAGGACGGCCGCGTTATTGTGGGACCTCGGGGTGGAGATGACGCTGTTCTCAACCCTGAACTCCTATCTGATTCATCTGCTGATTGCCCTGACCGGCAATATGGGTCGCCGGGGAGGCAATGTCTTTACCTCGAATTTGAACCCGCCAACGCCGGACAATCGGCGTCACGCCGAGCCGGAACGTGCTCTGGCTTCCGGCATTAGCGCGATCTCGGCCTTGACCCGGCTGGGTATATTCTCGCCGGTGCTGGTGCCCGAAGAAATCCTGCACGACCATCCCGAACGGTTGCGGGCCTTGATTGTGGAAGGCTCCAACCCGCTCTTATCTTTTCCCGACACCCAGCGCTGGCTGGAGGCGCGTGAACAGCTCGATCTGCTGGTCGTGATCGAACCGACCATGACCGAGACGGCCCTGGTAGCCGACTATATTCTGCCGACCCCAACCGGTTACGAAAAATGGGAAATGGCCAGCTTCCCGCGCGGCTATCCGCGCGTCCAGACGCAGTTGCGGCCACCCATCCTGCCCGCGCCGGGTGCAGCCCTGCCCGAAGGCGAAATCTATAATCGGCTGGCCGAGGCCATGGGCCTGGTTCCCGACCCGCCCCAGGAACTCTACGAGTTGGCGAAGGACGCGCATCAACCCGCGGGGGCCGCGGCCTATCTGAAGGCGCTCCAGACCGCGGCCAAGGCGACCAAGTTCTCGGCTCCCCTCTACTGGGCCTACCGTACCCTGGGACCGCAACTCGATTCGCCGGTTCTCTCCAGCGTCTGGTTTCAGGCCGTGATGAACGGGGTTACCCGCAAGGACGCGGTCGTGCGCGTCCTGGGACCGGAATGGCAGGACAAGGATGCCTTTGCCGTCGGCATCGAGCTGTTCCGGCGTCTGCTGGCCCATCCCGAGGGGATCGAGGTGGCCGAGCTCGACATGGACGCCAACCTTGACGAACGTATTGGTTTTGAGGACGGAAAAATCCGTCTCATGCCCGAAGAAATCGTGGCCGAGCTGGGCCGCGCCGTCTCAACCAGACCGGCCGAAGACCCGGACTATCCCTTTGTGCTGGCCTCCGGCCTGCGCACCCGCTGGACCGCCAACACCATTCAGCGCGACCCGAGCTGGCGCAAGGGCCGCGGCCCCCACTGCGCCTTGAATCTCTCTCCCGGAGATGCCCAACGCATGGGGGTGATCGACGGCGACCGGATTCGGCTCCGCACCCGGCGGGGACAGGTCGAACTGCCGGCCGTTGTAGACAAAAAACTGATGGAGGGTCATGTCTGGATGCCGAACGGTTTCGGCATGATCTACCCGACTGAGGACAACGGCGCGAACGCGGACCTGAACGGCGTCAATATGAACGCCTACACGGATACGGCCGCCCGCGACCCCTTTACCGGCTGCCCCTATCACCGCTTTGTGCCGTGTCAGATTGAGCGCGTATAAGATTCGGCATATCCACAGATGAATGGGAGGTCCTTATGGCTATGCAAGCTGAGACCCGGCCACCGGTTGCCATTGGCCATGCCACGCTGCGAGTGACCGATCTCACACGGGCAACCGAGTATTTTGTCTCATTGGGGATGCGCTTTATTCATCAATCGGACACGATTGCCGTGCTGGAATTGCGAGGAGGCACGCACGTCGTGTTGCGTCCCACCGACGACCCCATCCCTCCACAGACAAAAGCTCCTTTTGATCTGATGGTCGATGATGTCGAGGCAACAAGACAGGCGTATCTGGATCAGGGCCTACAGCCGTCGGAAATCGAATCGGGCACGGTCCATCGCTGGTTTACGCTCGTTGGGCCGGACACTTACGAGTTGACCATTACTTCATCGCACGCAGGAAAACGGGCGGTGTAAATCAAGCCTGACGATGGAGAGGACCTATGCAGCAGCGCATCCTGGGCAAAACCGGCTTTTCCGTCTCGGCCATTACTTTGGGTGGGGG
>WTHD01000361.1 GCA_011523265.1 Candidatus Binatota bacterium | reverse complement strand
GGAATTATTAGAAGCGCTCAAACAGGTCAAATATCCCGGCTTTAGCCGGGATATTGTCGCCTTCGGCGTGGTTAAGGACATTGCGGTCGGCGGCGCGGCGGTAACGGTAGAGCTCGCCCCTTCAACCGGCAATGCGGAGGTCATCGCAAACATTCGACAACGGGTGATTGAAACGCTGAGCCCGCTCGTTCAACTGCCTGTAGAGATTTCCATCCAACAACCGGCCGCCCCACAAACCACGCCCCAGTCCAAGCCCGGGATTCCAGGGGTGCGGCATGTAATCGCGGTGGCTAGTGGCAAGGGTGGAGTTGGAAAATCAACAGTTTCGGTGAACTTGGCAACCGCGCTGGCGCGAACAGGCCAGCGGGTTGGAGTGATGGATGCGGATGTCTATGGACCGAGTATCCCTCTCATGTTGGGTATTACCGAGAAGCCCAAGAGTACGGAAGATAAACGGTTGATCCCAGTTGCCAAATACGACATGCAGATCATGTCTATGGGCTTCCTGATTCCAGATGGTCACGCTGTCATTTGGCGTGGGCCGATGATTGATAAGCTGCTGACCGAGTTTATTACCAAGGTCGAGTGGGGAGAATTGGATGTGCTGGTTGTTGACCTGCCGCCCGGCACCGGGGATGCCCAGTTGACCATGGTGCAAAAGGTCCCGCTCTCCGGCGGGGTTATCGTGACAACGCCCCAGGATGTGGCGCTGCTTGATGCGCGGCGCGGCATCAAGATGTTTGAGGAAGTCTCCGTTCCAGTCTTAGGCGTGATCGAGAATATGAGCTATCTGATCTGCCGTTCCTGTGGGCACGAGGCGCATATTTTTTCTCACGGCAACGGGGTAAAAATGGCCGAACGGTTTCACCTGCCCTTCCTCGGTCAGGTGCCCCTCGTCCACGAGATTGTCGCTGGAGGGGATGCGGGCATACCGCTTGTCATCGCTCAGCCTGACCACCCGCAGAGTCAGACTTTTCTTGAGATTGCCCAGCAGGTACTGAAGCAAGTCGAAACCCCGTCGGTCCGTCCCGGGACTCTCCAATAGGGTAATCTCCGTCCATCGGCATGGCAAAATTATACGTCTCGTTTGAAAACGGGAATCCTGAACAGGTGATTGAATTTGATCCGTCTCAGGCGCCTTTTCACCACGACGGAGAGCCGGGTTCCATCCTCGATATCTTACTCGGCCATGGTGTTGAACTCGAACACGCTTGCGGCGGCAATTGTGCCTGCACAACCTGTCATGTGATTGTCACCCAGGGCATGGCGCATTTGACTGAGAACGAAGAGGAAGAAGACGATATGCTCGACAAGGCGCCTGGTTTGGTGTCAACGTCGCGGCTAGGCTGCCAGGCGGTTATGGCTGAAGGTGAAGTAAAAATCCGTATTCCTCGCCACACCATTAACCAACAGGTCTAATGGAGAGGAGCCGCGCGCATGCCTTCCTCGCCGACCTTTACCGCCACTATCGAAAAGATTGTTGAGCGAACCCCAGATACCCGCTCTTTTTTTCTCCGGGTTGGGAATGGCCAGAAACTCTCGTTTCTGCCGGGCCAATTCCTCTCGTTTTTGCTTCCGGTCGGTGGCGAGACGCTCACCCGGGCATACACGATTGCTTCCCTGCCTGGGGAAGAGGAATGTTTTGAGATTTGTTTGAATCAGGTTGATGGTGGTCCCGGTTCCTCATATCTCTTCAGCCGGAAAGAAGCCGACATCCTTTGCTTTACCGGCCCGTGGGGAAATTTTGTCCTCGACCAGCCAACGGACGCCGAATACATTTTTATTGCCGACCGGGTTGGTGTCGTGCCTTTTCGGCCTATGATTGCCCGCCTCCTGACTGCGGGCGGACATCACACCGCCCGGTTGCTGTATGCTGCGCCACAGGCAGGAGACTTGCTGTACGCTGCTGAGTGGCAGAGGTGGGAGGGCCAGTGCGCTTCTTTTTCCTTTCGACCGCTCATCGCCGAGTGTGAACCGGAGGAGTATGCGATAGAGAAGGGGCTTTTGCCTTACGTCGAGCAGCATTTTGTAAAAGAGGTGAGACAGTACAGCCGACGGTTTTATATCTGCGGGATAGGGCGGCCCGTTCTGTTATTGAGAGACCTCCTCCGTGGAGCCGGATACGAGCGTCAGGTGGTGAAATATGAAAAATGGTAGAGCCATAGCGTTGAACCATTGTCGGAAAAGAAGCTGTACGGCATTCTTCTTACAGCGGAACGGTTGACAAGTTGGACTCTAGAACTCTATCATCAGAGCGACCAATGAGTGAGGGATTTCCTGCATAACGACTTTTTATTTACAAGGAGCAGCGAGCGATGGCATACACCGAGCGAGTGATAGAGCATTACGAGCGGCCGCGGAACGTGGGGAGTTTTGAGGCCGAGGAAGCGAACGTGGGCACTGGGGTAGTGGGGGCCCCGGAGTGCGGGGACGTGATGAAGTTGCAGTTGAAGATCAACCCGCAGACCGAAGTGATCGAAGATGCGAAGTTCAAGACCTTTGGGTGTGGGTCGGCGATCGCGTCATCGAGTTATGTGACGGAGTTGGTGAAGGGGAAGACCGTGGCGGAGGCAGGGGAGATCAAGAACACCCAGATCGTAGAGGAGTTGGCGTTACCACCGGTAAAGATACACTGTTCGGTGTTAGCGGAGGATGCGATCAAGGCGGCGGTAGCGGACTGGCGGGGCCAGGGTGCCACCAAGAAGGATGCTGCCTAGACAAGGGCGCAACGCGACCGGGACCGAGACGGGGAAGATATGGAAAACAACGCCACGCAAGTAACAGCCACACGGCTCCAGGGCGGAGAAGATGCCTTGCTGGGCGATGCGGTTGTTCTGACCCAATTAGATAAAGCCATTGGTTGGGCTCGGAAGTATTCGATTTTTCCTTACCCATTTGCAACCGCGTGTTGTGCCATGGAGTATATGGCGCTGTCGATGACGCCGTATGATATCGATCGTTTTGGGGCTCTACTGCCCCGGTTTAGTCCCAGACAAGCTGATTTACTGATGGTGATCGGAACGGTAACGTGCCGCCAGGCCCCCATCCTGAAACGCGTATACGAACAGATGGCGGAGCCGAACTGGGTGATGGCTTTTGGGGCCTGTGCTTCGACCGGTGGGTTTTACGATAACTACACCACCGTCGCGGGTATCGACCATATTGTCCCTGTTGACGTGTATGTGCCAGGCTGCCCGCCTCGTCCTGAGAATGTTTTGGACGCCCTCATGGCTTTGCAGCGTAGAATTCAAAGCCAAAAGCAGAAATTCCGCGGAGCCGCACTGTAGAGGTCACGGAATAATCGCATGGTCTCTCGTCTGGGTGCCGGAGCACCCTCAAAATCAACCGAGCGTAGCTCTCTGATGAATATCGGACGGCGGGTGGACTACGCCGTGCGTGCGCTGACCTATCTTGCCGCCCAGCCTCAGGACAGGATTGTTCCCAGGCGGGAGATCCAGGCAAAACAGGATATTCCTGCGCACTTCCTGTCGAAGATCATGAAACAGCTTGCGACTGGAGGATTGGTCGAATCCTATATGGGGGCTCGTGGTGGGTTTATGCTCAAGAAGCCGGCGTCTGACATCAGCTTGCGTGCGGTGTATGAGTGCTTGGAGGGACCGCTATTGCTGATGGAGTGTCTCGACGAGGACGGGCATGCCTGCTGCTATCATCAAGTGTGTAACCAGATTTCTGTGTGGGGGGAGGCACAACGATTGCTTGGATCGTATCTGGCTGAGGTCTCCATCGGACAAATCGCACACAGGCTGGGGTTGCGAGAAGAGCTTGCTCATCGCGGGCAGGGAGAGTATACAGAATCTGCTCGTCATCATATTGTTGAGCCATCGCTCTGAAGGTGGCCTACTTTCCAAACGGAAGAATGGAAACCTGGGAGAGCCCTGTTGAATAGAAGGAGCTTGTACGGTGCTGTTTAATCTTGGGAATGTTCTCGTTTTTTCCATTCTTGCAATTGCGTTCTGTGCCGTCCATCTCGCGCTGGGAAAGCTGCTGCGTCCACACAATCCAGAGGCAAAGAAGCTGACCACGTATGAGTGCGGAGAGCCGCCTACCGGGAGTGCCTGGATTAATTTTAATATTCGTTTCTACCTGATCGCCCTCGTGTTTGTGATATTTGAAATCGAGGTTGCCTTTATTTTCCCGGTTGCCGTGGCTTTTCGTGACTGGTTGCTCAATGGACAAGGGCTCTTTGCTCTCATCGAGATCTTAATCTTTCTGGGCATTCTTGTCGTTGGACTGGTCTATGTCTGGGCTAAGCGGGACCTTGAATGGCTCAAGCGACTGCAACCAACCGCAGCCGAAGCTCAGACCGCAGCGAAAGAATCCGAATTGCCGAAAGCCGCCTGAGGAGGAAGCATGTCCCTGATCAATAGTGTTCCGGAGATGGTGATCACAACCAAGCTTGATGAGGTGCTCAATTGGACGCGGAAATCATCGGTATGGTACATGCTCTTCGGTCTGGCGTGCTGTGCCATTGAGCTCATGCAAACCGGCGGTCCCCGAGCGGACTTGGAGCGTTTCGGGGCGGCTCCACGGGCGACCCCGCGTCAGTCCGATATGATGATTATTGCCGGGACGCTCACATTGAAGATGGCGCTGCGGACGAAAGTCCTTTACGATCAAATGCCCGATCCTAAATATGTGATTTCTATGGGGAGTTGTTCAAATTGTGGTGGGCTATTTCAGCTAGCGTACTCGGTCTGCGATGGTGTCGATAAAGTGATTCCCGTTGACGTCTATGTTCCCGGCTGCCCGCCCCGTCCTGAAGCCCTGACCGAGGGGCTGCTCAAACTCCAGGAAAAAATGATGCAGGAGCGCTGGTTGGTGAAGGGCTCTTCCGCGCAAGCCGCGGCATAAAGGCCCTGGACGACAAGCGGCACATCAGGAAGGGCAGGGCAGTGTGTGAACTATGAGCCCCACAGAGATACACCAAAGATTACAAGACCAGCACGCCGCCGCCGTTACATCCTTTGCGGCTGACGCCCTCGATCCTTTCATGCTCGTCAAACCGGACTCCATCGTGGAGGTGTGTCGATTTCTTCACGACGACCCGGATTTGGCCTTTGACTGTTTGACGAATATGTCTGGTGTGGACTTCTTAAAGGAGGACTATATCCAAGTGGTGCTCCACCTGTACTCCTATACCCATCGACATGCGATAGTGGTCAAGGCGAATGTGTCGCGCGAAGAGCCGAGCATGCCTTCTGTGGAAGCGGTCTGGAAAGCCGCTAATTGGCTGGAACGCGAAATCTACGACTTGCTTGGCGTCGTTTTCACCGGACACCCGGACTTGAGGCGTTTATTAATGCCGGAAGATTGGGTCGGGCATCCGCTCCGCAAGGATTTTGTTGAGCCTGAAGAGTACCATGGAATCAGCACGCGTCGAGAGAGCTTGCTGAAATAAGTTCACGCTCGTGTTCTACCCCACCTTCGCCGTTTCTCTAGCCCTTTTTCTTCAAGCCCAAAGCGGGAGGCATATATGAGCTTGGCAGGGTATGAGTTTGAAGTCCAACGTGATGATGGTCTCGCAACAGAAGAGATGACCCTGAATATGGGTCCCCAGCATCCGAGTACGCATGGGGTGTTGCGTTTTGTGGTCAAGGCGGATGGCGAAATCATGCGGACGGCACTCCCTGATATTGGTTATCTGCATCGCTCCATAGAAAAGATATCCGAGAAGGTCGGCTATCACGGTTTTATGCCCTATACGGATCGCGTCGATTATGTATCGGCCATGCAGTGTAACCAAGGCTGGGCCATGGTCTGTGAGCGCGCGGCCGGGATCGAAGTTCCTCGGCGGGGAGAGTTTTGTCGGGTCATTGCTTGCGAATTGGGCCGGATCGCCAGCCACCTGCTCTCGGTTGGGACCATGGTCATGGATATTGGTGGTATGACCCCATTTACGCACGCGATTCGGGAGCGGGAGAAGGTGAACAATCTG
Organism: Candidatus Binatota bacterium; assembly: GCA_011523265.1. Classification (GTDB taxonomy): domain Bacteria; phylum Desulfobacterota; class Binatia; order Bin18; family Bin18; genus Bin18. The sequence continues at coordinate 8,993 of WTHD01000361.1, read as the reverse complement.
CTTGAAGACTTGTGTGGTGCGCGGTTGACTTTTAACTATATGCGTATTGGCGGCGTGGCCTGGGATTTACCGCCCGGATACCCTGAACAGGTGACTGCATTCCTGGACCAGTTCGAACCCCTTATTGACGAATACAACGATCTGATTTCCTACAATAAGATTTATGTCGAACGCTTAGCTAATGTTGCGGCGGTCAGTAAGGAAGGGGCGATTAACTACAACTTGGTTGGACCCAACCTGCGTGGCTGCGGCTTTCAGTACGATGTGCGCCGGGATGAGCCCTATTCGATTTACCCGGAATTAGACTTTGATATCCCAGTTGGAACTGGTGAAGTCGGCACCCTGGGCGATTGCTTTGACCGCTATATGGTGCGGATTAAAGAATTAAAAGAGTCTTGCAAAATCGTCCGCCAATGCCTGGAGATGATTCCTGACGGGCCGGTTCTGGCGCGAGTGGCCAAGAAGCTCAAACCGCCGGTTGGTGATGCCCACATCCGTGTCGAAGCCTCTCGGGGGGATATGGGCTGGTATGTGGTCAGTGACGGAAGTGAGTTCCCCTATCGGACAAAAATTAGAACGGGATCATTTTCCGCGATGAGCATAGTGGACAAACTCAGTCGCGGGATTATGATTGCCGACTTGATTGCGCTGATTGCCAGCCTCGATGTGGTGGCTCCCGAAGTTGACCGGTAACGGGAAATACGGTACGAGGGCGGCGCTATGCAGAGCTTTATTGATGGTCTAATTGCCAGCGGTGTATTTGGCGGGCTTCCTGCGGAGGCGGTCTACCCCGCCATGATGTTTCTGTTTGCCTCCCTGGTTGTCTTTGGCTTTGTCTTACCCCTGGTGACGATTACCATCTGGCTCGAGCGGCGGGTCTGGTCGCGCATTCAGTCGCGGGTTGGGCCGAATCGGGTTGGGCCTCAAGGCGTCCTGCAAGGGTTGGCTGATGGGGTGAAAAATATCCTGAAGGAAGACGTGGTTCCCGATGCCGCGGACCGTCCGCTGTTTGTGTTTGCACCTTATCTGCTGGTTTGGGGATTTCTGGCGACCTTTGTCGTTATTCCGTTCAGCAGTGCGCTCGTTATTGCTGACCTCAATGTGGGGATCCTCTATATTGTGGCAATTGTTGCGCTTTCTGCCGTCGGTGTCCTCATGGCGGGCTGGGCATCGAATAATAAATGGTCCCTGCTAGGCGGCATTCGATCCGCCGCCCAGGTCGTGAGTTATGAAATTCCCGCTGGACTGGCATTGCTGCCCGTTGTGCTCCTGACCGGAACACTGAGCACGCAAGGGATCATTCAAGCCCAAGGCTGGGCGCCCTGGGACTGGTTCCTCTTCCATAACCCGTTTACGTTCATTGCTGCCTTTGCCTTCTATATTTCCGCCCTGGCGGAAACCAACCGAACGCCTTTTGACATTCCAGAAGCAGAATCGGAACTGGTGGCTGGATTTGCGACCGAATATAGTGGTTTCCGGTTTGCACTCTTCTTTTTGGCAGAGTGGGGCAGCCTGTACGTCACGGGTGCTATTATGGCCGTATTATTCCTGGGTGGCTGGCAGATCCCGACTGGATGGACAAATAACGCGGTGGTGTTGAATATCGCGCAACTCACGGTCTTCTTCCTCAAGGCGTATTTTTGGGTGTTCCTGGCCATGTGGATACGTGCCACCCTGCCTCGTATCCGGGTGGATCAGATGATGTCGTTGTGTTGGAAGTATTTGGTGCCGCTTGGATTTGTGAATTTGGTTGGAACTGCGGTCTGGATGGTGATTTGGCCGGAGGGCAATGCGTTTGTGCCGTACCTCATGGTTATCGGTACGCTGGCACTTCTTGTCATCTTCTTCCGACGCGTCCTGTACCATTTACGTCGGGCGAAACCGGAACTCTATTTTAATCCGGCAATCTAAAGGAACGCTCTATGGCAAGTAGTATTGGCCAATATCTGAAGCACGCGAAAGATGCGGCGGCTACGATTTTCGAAGGGATGAGTGTCACCATGTCCCACTTCGTCCGTAAGCCGTATACTATTCAGTATCCAGACCGGACCGCGGTTCGCGTCCAAGATACGCTTCCCCTGCGCTATCGAGGCATTCTTGAAGTTGACCTAGAGATTTGCACGGGCTGTTTGGCGTGCGAGCGGGCGTGCCCGATCGACTGTATTGTGATTGACGCGCCAAAGGACAAAGCGACGCGGGCGATGCTCCTGAGCCGTTTTGATATCGACATCGCCAAATGTATGTACTGTGGTCTGTGCAGCGAGGTCTGTCCCACCGGGTCGATCCACCATACCACCGAGTTTGAAGGGGCGGATTACTCTCTGGAGAGCATGATCCGCCGTTTCGTGAAGGATCCTGTATTGGCGTATAAGGCGAAAAAAGGGGAGGAGACTGATCCGTTGATTGCGCCGATCTTGGACCGTGGCATGGAATTTCTGGCGGAATTTGCGGAGCCCGTTGACATGAAGAAATATAAAAAAGAGCAAGAAGAGGCCGCCTCATAAGTTGTGGATGAGGAGATCTGGTAATGCCTTTGGAAGCGTTGGTTTTCTATCTGCTGGCCGCTTTGACTATCGGGTCGGCGCTCATTGTCGCGCTCTCTCATAATCTGGTGTATTCCGCTTTTGCTCTGTTGGGGGCATTCATGGGGGTGGCCGGCTTATACGCGCTGTTAGCCGCCGACTTTGTCGCAGTGATTCAGGTCATGCTCTACATCGGTGGCATTCTCGTGCTCATCCTCTTTGCGGTGATGCTCACCCATCGGATTGCTGATGTGGATGTCTCGAATCGGACGGTCGGACGTATTCCCGCAGCATTGATTCTTGGCGTTGTCGGGACCGTCATGGGAGTCTGTATTGGGGCGGCTGAATGGGTACAGCATGCTGAACCTATGGTCGAGCCGACGACATTCGGTATTGGCGAGGCTTTTCTTGGGCCGTATATCTTGCCATTCGAGCTCGCTTCGGTCGTGTTGCTCGTTGCGTTGATTGGGGCGGTTGTCGTGTCACGCAAGGAACTGCGTGGGCCCATGGCCGACGGATAATGGCTGAGTCCAAGCTTGGTGATCTTGCTTGACGCCCTCCCTTGATTTTTTTCCTCCCCCCATTTAAGACGGGCGGGACGACCTTCCACACGCTACGAATGATTATGGATGGACTACTGCTCGATATAGGGCTACGGCATTTTCTGTTTGTCAGTCTGATCGTTTTTGTGCTCGGCCTCTATTGTGTCCTTACCCGGAAGAACGCCATCGGGATTCTTCTGGGCGTGGAGTTGATCCTGAACTCCGCAAACATTAATTATATTGCCTTTTCACATTTTTCTTCTGGCAATTACGATGGCCAGGTATTTGCGATTTTCGTAATTATGCTCGCGGCTGCCGAAGCGGTGATTGGTTTGGCCATTGTGCTCGGGATTTATCAGAACTTTTCGTCGATCGACATCGAAGCAGTCGATAGCTTGCAAGGCTAGTCTATGGATCACCCGCTTCTCGTCTCCTACCTGCGCTGGATCGTTCTCTTTCCCCTGCTTGGTGCCGTTATCAATGGTGTTTTCGGGGCGAAGATCCAGGAGCGCTTTGGGAAGAACGGGATCAGCGTCGTCGCCTGTACTGCTGTCGGTCTCGCCTTTATCTTTGCGCTACGGGCCTTTTTTCAGCTCACCAGTCTGGTACCTGAAGAACGTTATCTGCTCGATACGCTCCTGCGCTGGATACATATCGGTGCTCTTCAGGTTGATATCGCGTTCGCCGTCGATCCCCTCTCCGGCCTGATGATCCTGATCGTCACTGGTATTGGCGGTCTGATTCACCTGTATTCAATCGGCTATATGCATGATGACGAAGCGTACTGGCGCTTTTTTGCCTATCTCAATCTTTTTACCGCGGCGATGCTGACCCTGGTGCTGGCTGATAACTTGGTGTTGATGTTTGTGGGCTGGGAAGGCGTTGGCCTGTGCTCCTATGGACTGATTGGATTTTGGTATAAGGAACAGGCGAACACCACTGCTGGAAATAAGGCTTTTATTGTCAACCGGATTGGTGACGCCGGCTTTACGCTGGGTATTTTTATTATTTTCTGGAGTCTCTTTGAAGCGGGACACGGGACGACCGCGGTCTTTCGTGACCTGAGTCATCTGGTTCATCACCTGGAAGGCCAGATGGTCTGGGGCGTCCCGGCGGCGACGCTCGCAGCGTTATGTCTCTTTGTCGGAGCGACTGGGAAGTCCGCGCAAATTCCACTCTATGTGTGGTTGCCGGATGCGATGGCCGGACCGACTCCGGTGAGTGCTTTGATCCATGCTGCGACCATGGTGACCGCAGGCGTGTATATGATGGCTCGTATGCATTTCCTCTTTTCCATGTCGCCGGTTGCGCTCGGTGTGGTGGCGACGGTCGGAGCCTTAACCGCGCTCGTTGCGGCAACTATTGGCCTCGCCCAGTTTGATATTAAGAAGGTGCTCGCGTATTCAACGGTCAGTCAGCTCGGGTATATGGTGCTGGGAGTCGGTGTTGGAGCGTATGGCGCTGCTGTCTTCCATCTGATGACGCATGCATTTTTTAAGGCCTGCTTGTTTCTGGGCTCGGGAAGCGTCATCCATGCTATGGGCGATGAGCAGGATATGCGTAAGATGGGCGGGCTCAGAGAGAAAATGCCGCTCACCTTTTGGACCTTTTTGATCTCAACTATTGCGATTGCCGGCATCCCGCCTCTCGCCGGATTTTTCTCAAAGGACGAAATTCTCTGGCTGACATTTTCCGGTGGACATCCGTTCCTGTGGTTGATCGGATTTGCGGCTGCCGGGATGACCGCATTTTATATGTTTCGTCAGGTCTTTATGGTGTTTTTTGGGGAGAACCGTGCCGATGAGCACACCAAAGAGCATTTGCATGAATCCCCTCCAGTGATGACCTACCCCTTAATTGTTCTTGCCGTGGGTGCGCTCTTTGCCGGTTTTCTTGGGGTACCTCCAGCCCTTGGCGGGAGTAATATTCTGGAGCACTGGTTCGAACCCGTCTTTGCCGGTGGTCATGGCGGCGGCCATGCCGCTCATCACCATGTTGAGGTGATCGAGTATGTCCTGATGGTGGCTTCCGTTGGCATTGCGGCCGTCGGGATATTCCTCGCGTATCTGATTTACTATCGGCAGTCCCTATCCGCCGAGACGTTTACTGCGGTTGGAGGCGGCATGCCGTATCAAGCCGTGTTCAACAAATACTATGTTGACGAACTCTACCATGCGACCGCCGTCCGAGGGGCCCTGGTGGTCAGCTGGTTGTGCTCCGCCTTTGATCGTAATGTTATCGACTTTATCGTGAATGGCGTTGCCAAAGTGACCGGCGTGGTAGGCTGGGCGGTTGGTCGATTTGATCATTACATCATTGATGGACTGGTGAACGGGTTGGCCGATGTCACTTTTGGTATCGGCAATCGGCTGCGCCAAATCCAGACCGGCAATCTCAGTATTTATCTGTATGTCATTGTTGGTGCGATTGCCGTCTCCCAATTCTTACCGCGCGTGGGAGCGGACATATTACTCCCGGTCGTGGTGGTATTTCTCTCCCTGGTGATCGTGGTCGGAATAGCGCTGTGGCTCTCCACCAGACGAATCCAGTGGCGTCTGATGTTTACAAAAGAGGGAGTCTCGGAGCTCCGGTGAATCAGACTTTTTATCAAGCCCCTTGTGCGGATGTGCGGTAAGGAGCCGTTATGGAGTCCTCTATTCTCACCTTGATGATTTTCTTTCCTCTGGCGGGCATGGTCACTGTCTTCTGCCTGCCGAGCCAAGCAAAAGATTTAATTCGATGGACGGCGTTTGCTTTTACCCTGCCGGCGTTCTTTTTGGGCATCTGGCTCTACCAGAACTTTGATACCACGACCACAGCGCTCCAGTTTGTTGTGAACGTCCCGTGGATTGAGTCATTCAATATTCGCTATTTTGTCGGCGTCGACGGTGTCAGCATATCGATGGTTTTGCTGACTGCCTTTCTGTGCCCGATTTGCATTCTGGCCTCTTGGAATATTGATCGGGCCGAGAAGGGTTATTTCGCCCTGTTCCTGCTGCTGGATACGGCCATGACGGGCGTTTTCTGCGCCATGGACTTCTTCCTATTCTTCATCTTCTGGGAATTGATGTTGCTGCCGATGTATTTCCTGATTGGCATCTGGGGTGGGCCGCGGCGGGAATATGCTGCGATTAAATTTTTCCTGTATACGATGCTCGGCAGTGCGCTGATGTTGGTCTGTATGCTGGTCTTCTATTTTCAAGCCGGGGCCGTCGAAGGCGTTGGATACACTTTTGATTTGACCCAACTCCCGGCCGTGGCGCAGCATTTTCAGACCGAGCCGCTCCTGTTTGGCTTCTCTTTGCCGCAAATCATGTGGCTCGCGCTCTTTGTTAACTTTGCCGTAAAAATTCCGGCCTTTCCCCTCCATACATGGCTGCCCGACGCACACGTCGAAGCGCCAACCGCAATCTCCGTTATTCTGGCCGGGGTTCTCCTGAAAATGGGAACGTATGGGATTTTACGGGTGAATTATCCCCTGCTCCCGGCAGAAACCTTCTTTTTCGCACCGTACTGCTTGGCCGCCTTAGGTGCATGGAACATTGTCTATGGAGCCTTCTGTGCCTTATCCCAGTGTTTTACCGAGCCCAAGGATTTGAAAAAACTTGTGGCCTATTCCAGCATCAGTCATATGGGGTATGTCATGTTGGGTATGGCATCGTTTACCCCACAAGGGATCAACGGTGCGGTCTTACAGATGTTCAATCATGGAACGATTACCGCCATGCTCTTCCTCATTGTCGGAGTGATCTACGATCGGGCCCACCATCGGCGCATTGACGGGTTTGGCGGCTTAGCCACTGTGATGCCGGTCTATACCGGGGTGATGGGGCTCGCTTTTTTTGCGGCTATGGGCCTGCCTGGTCTGTCGGCCTTTATTTCTGAAGTCCTGTGCCTCCTCGGTGCATGGCATACGCATAAAATTCCCACCTTACTCGGTGCTCTGACCGTCATTATTACAGCGAGTTACCTGCTGTGGACGATCCAACAAATGTTTCTCGGAAAACCACGTGAGGAGTATGCGGACATGCACCTCTCAGAAATCAATACGAGAGAGCTGTGTATGTTAGTCCCGCTCGGGGCTATTGTTGTGATTCTGGGATTTTATCCGCACGCCGTTCTAGACCTGCTCGATGTCTCGCTCCAGGGGCTCAATGAGGTCGTGCTGTCTGCAAGCACGAATAGTCCTGATGCTGCGGCAGTTGCGCTACGCTAGCGTGTTGGACGAGAGAGAAAGCATGCCATGAACCTCGGCAGTATTGAAAGCCTGGCATATCTCTACCCTGAAGGGATTCTTGTTCTCTCCATTCTGGCGATTTTTCTGGTAGACCTCTGTGTGGAGGATAAGGAGCGACTCGGTAATATTGCCCTGGTTGGAGCCGCTCTGGCCCTGGTTTTTACTTCGGGCCTGTCTTTTTTCGGTGTCCGTTTTATCGAAGGATTACAAGGAGTTGGGGAAGGGTGGCTGTTTCATCGCATGATTGCGCTGGATAGTTTTGCCATTTTCTTTAAGGTGATTCTTTCCTTATCCGTAGTAGCAGTCGTCTGGATGTCCCTTGGCTCGCGGGAGATTAACGGCCCGAATCAGGGTGAATACTATGGAATTTTACTGGCGAGCGGGCTCGGTATGTTTTTCATGGCCTCGGCAACGAATTTGCTCCTGGCCTATCTGTCTTTAGAGTTCGTCAGTCTGACATCCTATGTGCTTACGGGATATTTGACGCGCAATCGGAGATCTGGAGAAGCCGCGCTGAAATATCTCATTTATGGCGGTGTGGCCTCGGGGACCATGATCTATGGCATGAGCTGGATCTTTGGTTTGACCGGAAGCCTGGACTATGCAGAGATTAACGCTGCGCTGCTACAAAACGCTCCAGACCAACTCACATTATTTATTGCTCTTGTCCTTATGCTGGCCGGGTTCGGCTATAAAATTGCCGCGGTTCCCTTCCATATGTGGGCTCCCGATGTCTACCACGGGGCGCCCATTCCTGTGACGGCTTTTCTTTCGGTCGGCTCAAAGGCGGCGGGTTTCGCCCTCTTGATGAGATTTTTCTATCCAGCGCTCTCTCAAAGCGGAGACGCCGGCATGTGGCAATTCGTCCCCGGCGTCGAGTGGCCACAACTCATGCTTATTGTGGCGATGGCGACCATGACGCTTGGGAACCTTGCTGCCCTCAACCAGTATAACGTGAAGCGTCTCCTCGCCTATTCCAGCATTGCTCACGCTGGCTACATCCTCATGGGATTTGTTGTGCTCAGCGACGAAGGGCTGCGGGCTATGCTGTTCTACATCGTCGTCTATTATTTGATGAACCTTGGGGCGTTTATCGTCGTCATGGTTGTGGCGAATAATACTGGCCGTGAAGACCTAGAAGGCTTTCGCGGGCTTGCCTGGAGAGGGGGAGCGTTGCCTGCGGCGGCGATGGCAATTTTCCTCTTTTCGCTCACAGGTCTTCCTCCGCTCGCTGGCTTTATTGGCAAATTCTATCTCTTTGCGGCGGTGGTGAAGGGCCAATTCTACTGGCTTGCCGTGGTTGGGATATTGAACAGTGTCGTGTCCCTCTATTATTATGCGCGCATTGTAAAGACGATGTTCCTTGATGAGCCGTCTGATTCGGCAGATGAGGTCACTCTCGACCCACACAATGGATCCTTACTGGCAATCTTGAGTGTGGCGACTGTTATCCTCGGGGTGTATTGGGCACCGGTTTTCGATTTTGCCGACCGTTCGACGCGTTTTTTCTTGGGCAGCTAGCGAACGAGTCTGCGTTGGAGCGAGAACAAGAACCCGGTTTGTCCGGCATGTGACGGCATGTTAGGGTAGGAGAGCGAGAACGTCGCAATCCCCGCGTTGAACGGGAACCGAATCATGTCGGGGCGTAGCGCAGCCTGGTAGCGCACCTGCCTTGGGAGCAGGGGGTCGGCC
>WTHD01000240.1 GCA_011523265.1 Candidatus Binatota bacterium | reverse complement strand
CTTCTTCCACATGTGCACTCACCCGTGTTCCACACTCCGGACAACGCCCATTACGCTTTCGGTAGAGAATTTTTCCGCACTGAGGGCAGGGGATCCGAAGATGGAGTGGCATACGCTAGAAACACGAAAAAAAATATCACCGCCATCATGACCATACATGGGCGGTGATATTTTTTGACCCCTGCTCGTCGCACAGAGACAAACAGGGGCCTTCTCAACTGCTGCCAGGATTATTCTACGGACCAGACATCTCCACGGCGCAGCAGGGTCTCAATTTTTCCTGGTCCGGACTTTTCGACGGCGTCCTGAATCTGTTTGTTCATCAAAGACTCAATCGTTGGCCGCTCGGTTGAAAACAGGACCCCAACCGGCGTGGGGAAGTTGGGCGGCGTCATGCGACCGAGCAGATAGGCCAGCGTTTGATCGTGTTCATCGTGAACCAGCAGATCCGAGGTGCCGATACCATTCCCAATAGTGACCACTTCAGGGGTTAAACCCTTGAGGCGAATACCCCGATCTTTGTTCTTACCAAAGACCATGGGTTTGCCATGCTCAAGCAGCAGTTGGGTATCGGCCTTGGAGTCTTTCGCCTTCAGATACTCCCAGGCTCCGTCGTTATAGACGTTGCAGTTTTGCAGGATTTCAATAAACGCGCCGCCCTTATGGGCGGCTGCGCGCCTCAGCGTCTCCTGCTGATGCTTGGCTTCGGTGTCGATACTGCGGGCGATAAACGTCGCCTCCGCTCCCATCGCCAGGGCTATCGGGTTGAGCGGATGGTCGGCCGAGCCCATGGGCGTGGATTTGGCAACCTTGCCGAGCTCTGAGGTGGGCGAGTACTGGCCTTTCGTCAGACCGTAAATCCGGTTGTTGAAAAGCATGATTTTGAGCTCAACATTCCGGCGCAGCGCATGGATGAGATGATTGCCACCAATGCTCAAGCCGTCACCGTCACCCGTGACCAGCCAAATGTGCAGGTCGGGTCGGGAGACCTTGAGGCCGGTGGCGATTGCCGGCGCCCGACCATGAATGGTGTGAAAGCCATACGTGTTCATGTAGTACGGGAAACGACTCGAACAGCCGATACCCGAAATGAAAACCGCTTTCTCTTTGGGAATGCCGAGCTCAGGGAAGATCTTTTGGACCTGAGCCAGAATGGCATAATCTCCACAGCCCGGACACCAACGGACGTCCTGGTCTGAAACAAAGTCTTTCCGGGTCAATTTTACCGCAGCTTCTGTGCTCATGGTCCTTAGTCCTCCAACATACGGGCAATGCGGGTTGCAACTTCAGACACCTTAAACGGACGGCCTTGGATTTTATTCAGCCCAACCGCGTCAACCAGATACTCGGCGCGGATCAACTTGAGGAGTTGACCCATATTCATCTCCGGGACCAGCACCTTTTCATACCGGCCCAATATCTCACCCAGGTCGGCGGGAAGCGGATTCAGATAGCGCAGATGGGCATGGGCGACCGAATGGCCCTGCGCCTGCGCAGCCTCGACCGCGGCAGCAATAGCGCCATACGTACTGCCCCAGCCCAACACCAAAAGCTTGCCCTGCTCGGGCCCTTTCACCTCAGTCGGAGGAATCTCCTGTGTGATTTTCCCCACCTTTTTATGGCGGACGCGCACCATCTGTTCGTGGTTGGCAGGGGCGTAGCTGATATTGCCGGTCAGGTAATCTTTTTCAATGCCGCCAATGCGGTGCTCAAGACCCGGTGTTCCCGGTTTGACCCAGGGCCGGGCCAGGGTTTCTTCGTCTCGCAGATAGGGGAAGAAGCCTTGCGGATCGGTCCGAAATTCGACCGGGATACTGGGCAGGTCATCGACGCTCGGCAGGAGCCAGGGCTCCGAGGCGTTGGCCAGGAATCCGTCCGTCAGCAGGATGACCGGCGTCATATACTTCATTGCGATCCGGGCCGCCTCAAAGGCGGCGTGAAAACAGTCAGCCGGTGTTGAGGCGGCAATCACGGGCAGGGGCGATTCTCCGTGCCGCCCATAGATCGCCTGGAGGAGGTCGGTCTGCTCGGGCTTGGTCGGCATACCCGTACTCGGCCCGGCCCGCTGGATGTTCGTAATCACCATCGGTAATTCAACCGTGGCGGCGAGACCCATGGTCTCGCCCTTGAGGTTCATCCCAGGACCACTGGTTGTCGTAATGGCCAGCGCCCCACCAAAAGCGGCGCCCAGGGCGGCCCCGACCCCGGCAATTTCATCCTCTGCCTGGAACGTATAGACGTTGTAGTTTTTGTACTCGGCGAGTTCGTGCAGTACATCGCTGGCCGGCGTAATCGGATAGCTGCCCAGAAAGAGGGGCAGCCCGGCCTTTTGGGCGGCAATCACAAAACCCAGGGCGGTCGCCGAATTTCCCGTGATATTGCGATACGTCCCAGGGTCGATCTCGGCCGGTTTGATCTCATAGGACGAGGCAAACATGTCGGTGTTTTCACCCAGGTTATAGCCGCCCTTGATGGCCAGGGTGTTGGCCTCGGCGACAACCGGGGTCTTGCCGAATCGCTGCTGTATCCATTCCAGGGTGGGCTCAATCGGACGATTAAAGAGCCAGGAGACAACACCGAGGGCAAAAAAGTTTCGACTCCGCATGACCGACCGGTTTGGCAGGCCCGTGTCCTTCAGGGCCAGGGTCGTCATTTTGGTGACTTCCACCTGATAGACCTGGTATTTATCCAGCGAATTGTCCTCAAGCGGGTTGGCCTCGTATTCGGCCTTTCTCAGGTTGGCCGAGGTAAATTCAGCCGGGTCAACAATGAGAATACCGTTCTGCTTCAGATCGGCAATATTGGTTTTGAGGGCGGCCGGATTCATGCACACCAGGGCATCGAGATCATCCCCCGGTGTATAGACATTTTTATTACTAAAATTGATCTGAAAGGCGCTCACGCCATACAGCGTCCCAGTGGGAGCCCGGATTTCCGCCGGAAAGTCGGGCAAGGTCCCGACATCATTCCCGGCAAGAACGGATTCGGATGTAAAGCGGGTGCCGGTCAGCTGCATGCCGTCCCCGGAATCACCGGCAAAACGGATAACGACGCTTTCCCGTTCTTGCGTCGCTTTCTCTAGGGGCCCTCCCGCTGGATTGGTGGCCATGGAATATCCTCCCCCTCTGCTGTGACAGTGTTGTCCGATCGGAATTGTTACAGATT
>WTHD01000088.1:7301-15010 GCA_011523265.1 Candidatus Binatota bacterium | reverse complement strand
GCTCTGGCCGAGCACCTGAATCTCAACCCGGACTTCCTGGACTCCAACTCGATTGGGGGCTCGTCCTTTGTTTCGCATACGGCCCATGCCGCGGCGGCAATTGCCGCCGGCTACTGCGATGTTGCCCTGATTCTGTACGGCAGCAAATGGTCCTCGGACCGTTTTGCCGTTGGCACCGGAGGCGGCGGGAGCGGCGACCCGCCCGAACAGTTCGAAGGCTACTACGGCCCGACAACCGTTGGCGACTACGCCCTAGCCGCGCAGCGGCATATGTACGAATTCGGCACAACCAGTGAGCAACTGGCAGAGATTGCCGTGACGACGCGTAAACATGCCTCGCTGAATCCGCATGCAAAGTTCCGTGACCTGATTAGCGTTGACGACGTCCTGGCCTCGCGCGAGGTGTCTTCACCCCTGCACCTGCTGGACTGCTGCATGATCTCCGATGGCGGCGGCGCCCTGGTTGTCACCTCTGCCGAACGGGTACGTGATCTCAAAAAGAAGCCTGTCTATCTCCTGAGTGCGGCAGAGTCCTGTGCCCATACCAGCGCCGGGGTGCGCGATATTACTGACGCGGCGGCCAAGCAGTCCGGCCCGAAGGCCATGGCACGAGCCGGGGTGAGTCAGAGCGACTTTGACATGGCCATGATCTACGACTCCTTCACCATTACCGTGTGCATCACCCTTGAAAGCCTGGGGTTTTGTCAAAAAGGAGAAGGCGGGTCGTATGTCCAGAACGGTCGTATTGGTCTGGGCGGTGAACTCCCGATCAATACCGACGGCGGCGGGTTGTCCTCCAACCACCCCGGTATGCGCGGAATTTTTTTGGTGATCGAGGCGGTCAAGCAGTTGCGGGGCGAGTGTGGAGAGCGCCAGGTCAAGGATTGTGAACTCGCCTTTTGTCATGGAACAGGCGGAACACTCGGGCTCCGGCACAGCGGAGCCTCTCTGGTCCTCGGCGTATAGCTGCGGTCCGGTAACGGGGAAGTGATTATGGCTGATGGGAAAAAGAAACCGAACCGCCCGGTCCCACGGGTAGATGAAGAGTCGCGACCGTTCTGGGAAGCCTGCGCCCGGCACGAACTATACGTTCAGAAATGTCGGGCGTGTGGAACGGTCTTTTACTATCCGCGCGCCTTTTGCCCGGAAAACCTGTCGCAGGACTTTGAGTGGCTCCGCTGTAGCGGCAAAGGGACCGTCTATACCTTTACGATTACCCGTCAGAATCAAAGCTCAGGCTTTCGGAACAAAGTGCCCTATGTCATGGCCTATGTCGAGTTGGAAGAAGGGGTGCGGATGCTGACCAATATCGTGGGCTGTGACCCGGAGAACGTCACTATCGGCATGCCGGTCGAAGTCACCTTCGAGGACGTAACGCCGGAAGTCTCGGTGCCGCTGTTCAAGCCGGCTTCATAGCTTGTGGTCAATTGGGTCTCTTGAGTCTTAGAGTCTATAGGGTCAGCCCCAACCGACCCAACCGACCCAACCGACCCGATTGACTCAAATCGTCCGCTTCTGGCACTATAGGGCCTTATTTTGCAGCCAGAAAAAACTGCTTCTACAAAAGGAGACAAAAGAGTAAACGTGTCAGCAACTTTGTGTCTATTGGAAGACACGTTCACTCTTTGAGGAACTGAGTTCGGCCATCGACTCTCAGATATCCCATGGCACGAGTAATTGACCTCCACCTGCATTCTGAAGCCTCGGACGACAGCCGTGCGCCGGTCGAGGCCTACCTCAAGTGGCTGGCCCGTAAACGCGACGAACGGCCGCTAGACGGCATCGTGCTGACCGAGCACCGCCAGTTCGACACCCAGAGCGACTACCGGGCGCTTGAGGACAAGTATGGCATACTGATCCTCAAAGCCTCTGAGATCGAAACCGAGTACGGTCATGTTCTTGTGTATGGGGTCAATGACGCAATGCTGCAACGCTTCGACTTCTCTAACGTCCGACTGCGGGCTCAAGAGGTGATTGACGAAGTGGCGCGCATGGGCGGGGTGGCCATGCCGTGTCACCCTGGACGGCCCACTATTGGCTTGATTGAGCACTATGAAAACCGTCCTCCGCTTGAGGGAGTTGTTGGCGTCGAAGCCCTGAACGGCGGAAGCAAAAAAGGTGAGAATGAGCGCGTTGCTGAGCTTATCGATACGTATGGCTACCATGCGTTTGGGGGAAGCGATGCCCATCTGGTGAGCTTTGTCGGGATTTGTGCCACACAGTTTGAGAAAGATATTACGAATACGGAAGAGTTGGTTGAGGCGCTGCGAACGGGCGGCTACCGCCCGGTTGACTTTCGTGTCCGGCGCGTCCCAGCCCAGCCGGCGGCCAGTGGCACCTAGGGGAGACGTGGATGGCGCTTGAATTTGATCGGTCTATTTTAGGCCAAGTCTTTGACGAAACGGACTTTCCGCCGGTTGAGAAAGCGGACCTCTTACGATTTGCGGACGCGCTGGGAGAGACCAACCCACTCTACACCGATGAAGCAGCGGCGGTGAATGGGCCCTATGGCGGTCTCGTTGCGGCACCGACCTATGTGACACGGCTCCGACCCAAAAAAATGACACCCGAGCATATGCCGCGCTTCGGCAAGGTCGGCTTTGACGGCGGACGTGATGTTGAGATTTTTGCCCCGGTGCGGCCTGGTGACAGGCTGAAAATGGTCAGCACTATACATGATATTTACGAGAAAACCGGGCGCAGTGGCTCTATGTATTTCATCGTCCTGCGGAATGAGATCTCAAACCAGGACGGCCAGAAGGTTGCCGTTGTTGACCATAGGATTATGCAGCGATGAAGACACTCTATTTTGAAGAGGTCGAAGAGGGCGACGAGTTGCCGCCTATCGATCTGCTGCTGACCAAAGACTTTGTCCGCACGTACGCTAAGACGGCCGGTATGGATTTTCCACGGTTCACGGACGACGAAGGGGCACGCCAGGAGGGTCTACCAGGTATGATCGCGCCTGGGGTCTTAAGTATGGGGCTGCTGGCCCGACTGATCGGCGAGTGGAACCGAGCGGCGCAGATTACCCGGATCGGCACGACGTTTCGTAGCCCGGTCCTGCCTGACTGTGCGATTCATCTGCTAGGCTTTGTCACCCAAAAAGATGTAGAGCGACATACTGCTGAGTGTGATATCTGGATGGAGAACGATGATGGAGAACGCTGGGTCATTGGCACGGCGACCGTTCTGCTGCCAACCCGGAACTCCTAGTATTCAGAGAGTAGAACAATGCAAAAACGACGACTTGGCTGTGTGATGGTGCTCTGTTTAGTCAGTGTCCTCGGACTTGGCCCGCAGGTGCCAACAGCTTTTGCTCAGAATGGAGCAATGCAGCCGGGGCTGGACGACTCACTGGACATGCTTGACAGCCCCACCCCGGTGTACGAACCGTCCGTTTTTGAACCCTTTAATGAGAAGATGTTCTCCTTCAACATCTGGATGGATGCACATATCCTCCGACCGGTTGCCCGCTCCTATGCCGGAGCTGTGCCGGAGCCTGCGCGGCTCAGCGTACGCCGTTTTTTCCATAATATCGGGGTTGTGCCGCGCTTTGCGAATAGCCTCTTTCAGCTCAAGCTGGACGGTGCGGCGCGAGAAGCCGGACGCTTTATGATCAACACGACGATTGGCGGTCTCGGCTTTTTCGATGTGGCCAAAAACAAGTTTGGGCTCGAAAGAAGCCAAGAAGACTTTGGTCAAACCCTCGGGAAATATGGCGTGGGATCGGGTCCATATCTGGTGTTGCCCTTTATCGGACCTTCCACGGTGCGTGACGCCATTGGCCGGGTCGCGGACGGAGCCATGGATCCGAAGACCTATTTGTTATCCACGGTCGAAGTGACGACAACGGATGCCGGCACGGTGCTCACCAATGCGGTCAACGAACGCTCCCTCAATCTTGAACTCTTCGAGAGTGTGGATCGCTACTCTCTTGATATGTACAGCGCAGTACAAGACTTCTACCTGCAAAATCGAGAGAGGCAGATCGCAGAATAAACCTCCGGCCTCTTGCAAACACCAGAAAGACAGCGACTGGCGTGTCGAGGAGTGTGATCGTGGTCAAAACTCTCCTTTTGATAATAGGCCTCCTTTTTCCTCAGCTCGGCTGGGCAGATTCTCCGGCGGAGGTGACCAAACGGCTGATCTCGACCATGCAATCGTGTGGCCAGGAATTTGGTTTGCCCTCCGCTCCCCCGCAGTGCACGAATGAAGAGATCGAAAAAAACCTGGCCATTACTCAACTGTCGCGCTGGCTGATGGGACCGCACTGGGACACCCTCGGCCAAGAGAAGCAGGCTGATTTCATTAACCTCCTCACACGCTTGCTGCGCGAGTTGGCCTATCCCAGAGCGTCGGAATTTCTGGCTGACACGCAGTTCGAATACGGCGACACGCATCAGCAAGAGAACGAGGCTCTGACCGAGGTCTCGGTCGTGAATCCAGATGAAGGGCGGGTGACCATCGGTTTTCGGCTCAACCAGTCGGAGGGCGTGTGGAGGGTTTGGGATGTTCGGCTTGACGGGGTCAGCATGGCCAGCAACCTGCGCAAACAAGTGCAATCACTCATGTCCAAACAGTCCTACGAAGAGTTGGTGGAGCGGATGCAGCGGACAATCGCGAACGCCAAGACCGAAGAGGCCGGATAACAGCCGACTGCTCAGACTCTCTCCTCCGCTTGAGTAACCGGCATGGCTAGGATAGGCTGCTTGGCTCAACAGAGGACTGACAGGACCCGTGCCGGGTATGGGGAATGTGGCGACGACGCTGGCAGATACCGTGACCCATCTCCCTAGTATCCCTACGTTCTCCGTCCTATCCGTTCCAGCGTGCTTTGTGAGTGGAGACATTATCCGTGCAGGCGATCTCTCCGTCTTTTAAACAACGCCTCGTTGCCCTGGAAAAACGGGCCCTGCGCGCTTGCGCCCGGGGGATCGTTGCGTATGCAAAGACGGCCCTGGCTCTCTGTCTGCTGCTCACTGTTGCGGCGTCGCTATACACCGCACAACATCTCGAACTCGTCACTGGCCGCAATGATCTGATCTCGACCGAAAAGCGCTACCTGCAACTCGATGAAGAGTATTCCGAAGAGTTTGTCGGCGTGGACCAGGTGGCCGTGGTTGTTGAGCCGCAAGACATCCCGCAGGGTAAAGCCTTTGTGAGGCGCCTGGGCGAACGACTCGCTCAGGAGCAGGAGCATATTGCTGAGATTTTTTACCGTGTGGATGTTTCCTCCTTAGAAGGCAAAAAGCTGCTCTACCTGCCGGCTGAGGATTTACGCGATTTACAGCGGAGTCTTAAAGACTCGCAAGAAATTATTCACGAGTTGCTGACGAACCCCGGCCTGAATACGCTATTCGAGGCGATTAACACCCAAGTCAGCAGTGCCGTTGTTTCGCATCTGGTTGACGACATCCTTGGGCTGGGAGTCCCACTGGATGAAGACTCCGGTGAGTTCTCCGACTCTCAGCTGTCTTTCCTCACCGCCTTGTTACAAGAGATCGGCCGGGCGCTGTACGGACAAGACTACCGCTACCGTTCTCCCTGGGCCGAGTTTTTTGGCGGAACGGCACAGCTCGATGACGACGGCTTCCTCATTGCCGAGAACCGCAAGTATATGTTCCTCATGGTTGAGGCGAAAGAAGACGCCGCTGCGGGTTTCAACGACCTTCAGGATTCGATGGCCGCTATTCGGCAGGCGATTGCCGACCTAAAAGGGGAGTTTCCGGGTCTGGACGCCGGCGTCACCGGCACGAAGGCGCTGGGCAATGATGAAATGCTCAGCGCTCAGCACGATACGGCCGTGGCAACGGTAGTGGCCCTGTCGGGTATTGCGCTTCTCTATCTGGTCTTTTTCCGACGCATTCGGCATCCGCTCTTTATCGTCTCATCGCTCATGGTCGGCCTGAGCTGGACACTGGGCTTTGTCACGCTCTCGGTCGGTCACCTGACGATTATTACCGTCTTCATCGCGCCTATGCTGCTCGGCTTGGCCGACGACTTCGGTGTCCACTTCATGACCCGCTATGAGGAAGAGCGCGGCAGGGGAAAAAACCAGGCCGAAGCCATTACCATCGTATTTGAACAGACCGTCCCCAGTATTATTGCGGGGGCGTTGACCACCTCGGTCGCCTTTTTTGCGGTCATACTGGCGGACTTTCGCGGGGTTCAGGAACTCGGCATCATCTCGGGCGGAGGAATCCTGCTGTCTGTTCTCGCCATCCTGACTTTCCTGCCGGCCTTGATCGTCGGGATGGACTCGTTCTGGCCCTGGCGTGTTCCCGTGGGACGGCAGACGGTCTTGCAGACAACGTTTTCCGGGTTGGGCAAATACGTCGAACAGAAGAGAAGTCTCCTTTTCGGAATCGCCGGCCTGGGAACGGCAGCGGGCCTTCTGGCGCTGCCGTGGATCTCTTTTGACTATAATTTGCTGAACCTCCAGGCACATGGCACAGAGTCGGTTGAATGGGAAAAGCGTATTATTGCAAACTCCGAACGCTCGTCCTGGAACGC
Organism: Candidatus Binatota bacterium; assembly: GCA_011523265.1. Lineage (GTDB taxonomy): Bacteria > Desulfobacterota > Binatia > Bin18 > Bin18 > Bin18. Next base: position 8,494 of record WTHD01000088.1, on the reverse strand, counting down.
CTTGGCAACAGCACCGACGCCAGAAGCGGCGCGCCAAAAGGCCCAGGCGTTCGCGGCGCTGCCCAGCGTGGAGACCGTTGAGAGCGTCGCGTCACTGATTCCGGACGGACAGCCGGAGCGCCTCCATCTTCTTACAATCATCCGCCCGCTGTTGAGTGAACTCCCTCCGCTCAGCACTGCTCCCCAGGAGGTGGAGGTCAAGCAGCTCGAACTGACCCTGGATAAACTCCGCCTCAAAATTCGCGATCAGGAAAACGGTAGTGCAACGCTCCTGCAGGAGGCGCGCCAACACCTGCTGACCGTTTTCGAAGCGCTCCGAACGCTGCCCGAACAGAACGTCCAACAGAGCCTGGACCTTTTTCAGAACGCGCTGTTTCTCGACTTTCAGGATAAATGGTCTCTGCTCAGGAATAACCTGTCTCCGGCCGGCCCGATTACCTTTGCCGATGTTCCGCCTCAGTTACGCAGCCGCTTTGTCAGCCGGGACGGCCAGCGGTTTCTTTTACAGACCTATCCCAAGGAAAATATCTGGGAGCGCGAGCCGCTGACGGAGTTCATTCGGCAGTTACGCACAGTTGATCCCGATGTGACCGGCTCTCCGATTATTGGCTACGAGTCGATTGGGGCGATGCAGGCTGGCTATATTGAGGCGGCCTGGTATGCGTTTCTCGCCATCCTGGTTGTCACCTTTTTGGCGCTCCGACGTGTCACGGACGCCCTGCTGGCCGTCCTGCCGCTCGGTCTGGGTATGATCTGGACCGCGGGCCTGATGTGGCTGTGGGATGTGCAATTTAACCTGGCTAATATGGTTGCCGCCCCCCTGATTATTGGCATCGGTGTGGAGAATGGCATCCATCTCGTCCATCGTTTTCGAGTAGGCCGCGACGTCTCGGTCGTCAGCCTGATTGCTGGCAGTACCGGCCAGGCGGTTGTGCTGTTCTCGCTGACGACCATGGTCGGGTTTGGTAGTCTCATGGTCGCCCAATACTACGGAATTTTCAGCATGGGCCTCCTGCTGACTCTGGCAGTCGGGAGTGTCCTGATCGCCTCGATTGTGATCCTCCCGCTGCTCTTATATGAGTCTGTTGAGTCTCTTGAGTCTGTTGAGTCTCTTGAGTCCTAGAGTCTCTTGAGTCGGACCCAATGAACCCAATGAACCCAATGAACCCAATGAACCCAATGAACCCAATGAA
>WTHD01000088.1:0-7201 GCA_011523265.1 Candidatus Binatota bacterium | reverse complement strand
ATGAACCCAATGAACCCAATGAACCCAATGAACCCAATGAACCCAATGAACCCAATGAACCCAACAGACTCTCATGGTTAGCGGACCCCAGTTTGTGCAACACCTCAGGAATGCCGGCTTCGACTTTTTCACTGGGGTGCCCTGCTCTTTGGTCAAGGGGGTGATTGCCACGCTCGAAGAACGGGGTGGCTATATTGCCGAGACGCGTGAAGACGCGGCGGTGGGCCTGGCGGCGGGAGCCTATATGGCCGGCAAACAACCCGTTGTCATTATGCAGAATTCGGGTCTGGGGGTCTGCCTGAACGCGCTGTCTTCTCTCAGTTTGATCTACGCCCTGCCCTGTCTGCTCCTGATTACGTGGCGTGGCTATCAGGGCAAGGACGCACCGGAGCATATCATTATGGGAGACGTCCTGCCCGACCTGTTATCTACCCTGAAGATTCCGTATCGGGTGCTTGAAGAACCGACCCTGGAGGACACGATTGGCTGGGCCGCCGCGACCCTGAAGCAGACGAGTCGTCCGACGGCGCTCGTCCTCCCGCCTGGAGTTGCTGCTAAAGAGTAAACGTGTCAACATCCCGGTATCTATTGGAGGACACGTTTACTCTTTATGAACCTGGCCCAGGCCCTGAGCATAGTTATCCCTGCCCTACAGGACGCCCTGGTTGTCCATGCGAATGGGTTTATTTCGCGGGAGTCCTTCAATCTTGAGGATCGCCTTGGCAATTTCTATATGATTGGCTCAATGGGCCTGGCCTCATCTATTGCGCTCGGCGTGGCTCTGAGTAAACCCGAGCGGCGCGTGGTCGTCTTTGACGGCGATGGCAATGTCCTTATGAATATGGGCTCACTGGCCCTGATCGGTGCTCAGCAGCCTCGCAATCTGGTCCACCTCGTTTTTGATAACGAAGTCTACGGCTCGACGGGCAACCAGCCGACGATCTCCAGTCGCGTAGCGCTCGATAAAGTGGCGCGCGCGAGCGGCTATGTCGATGTGCGCCGCGTTGAAGATGCCGACCAACTACGCGCCGCGACGCAGGAGTTGCTGGCAAAAGACGGACCGTCATTTCTACTGATTAAAATTGAGCCGGACCGGGAAGAGCGGCATATTGGTCGGATTACGCACGAGCCGCAGCATATCGTCAGGCGCTTTATGGAAGCCATTCATCAGGACGTGTAGGCCCCATGTTCCTCGCGGTTTCACGATGCAACAATACATTCTGCTGAACCCCGGCCCAGTCAACGTTTCTCCGCGTGTTCGGCAGGCCCTCCTGCGTGGAGACCTCTGCCACAGGGAAGCTGAGTTTTCCGACCTGCTGGCCGCGGTTCGAGCCAAGCTGCTGCAGGCGTTTGCCCCGCAAGGCTATACCGCAGTGGTGGTGAGCGGCTCGGGCACCCTGGCGGTTGAGGCCATGGTCTCCTCGGCCCTGGCCGAGGGAGGGAAACTCCTCGTGGTTAACAACGGCGTCTATGGCGACCGGATGCGCCAGATGGCCGAAGCCCACCGTATCCCGACCGGAGAATTGACCTATGCCTGGACCGAAGCGCCAAGCTCGGAACAGATTGAATCCGCCCTGAAAGATGACCCCGCTATCGCGGCGGTGGCCTTGGTCCAACATGAAACCACAACCGGCCTGCTCAACCCGGTGACTGAAATTGGCAGAGTTGTGCGTCAGCAGGGTCGGCTGTTTCTGCTTGACGCGGTGAGTGCATTGGGCGGCGAAGACCTCGACGTTGTGCGCGATAGCGTGGACCTGTGTGCCTGTACGGCGAACAAATGCATCCAAGGCCAGCCGGGTGTCGCCTTTGTGTTGGTTCGGAACGAAGTCATGACGGCCATGCAGGGCTATCCCCGCCGTTCGTTATACCTCCACCTGCCGCTGCACTGGGAAGCGCAGGAACGACGGAGCATTCCGTTTACTCCGGCCATCCCGGCCTGGTATGCGCTGGATGCCGCCCTTGACGAACTCCTGGAGGAAACGCCCGCAGGACGGGTCGAGCGCTATCGTCGGGCCGCCCGGTTTCTGCGTGACGGCTTTGCGGAACTCGACCTCGCCTTTCTCCTTCCCCCGGAATTACGGTCCAACTCCCTGACCTCTGTGGTCTTGCCCCAGGGTGTTTCGTATCCGCGCCTGCATGACGGTCTCAAACAACGGGGCTTTGTCATTTACGAGGGACAGGGAAAACTCCGAACCGATATTTTCCGAGTGGCCAATATGGGCCATCTGACCCTGGACGATTTTCGGCGTTTTCTTGACGCCCTTACAGACGTGTTGTCAGGTCGGAAGTTATGAAGGCGATTATCCTTGCGGCCGGTGTTGGCAAACGCCTTCAGACCATCACCGACCAGCGGCCCAAATGTTTGATCCAGGTCAGTGGCAAAACCCTGCTCGAACGCACCCTCACGGCGTTAAGCGCTGTTGGGGTCAAAGAGGCGGTCATCGTGATCGGCTATCGTGGAGACATGATTGTCGAAGAAATCGGTGAGCGGTGCGGCACGGTGGCCGTGCGTTATATCCGGAACGAGCAGTACGAAAAGGGGGCTATCCTGTCGCTCTGGAGTGCGCGCAACGAGTTTGACGCTGACCTGCTGATCATGGATGCCGACGTATTGTTCCCGGTCCGTTTGCTGCAACGCTTAGTCCAATCCAGACACGCAAACTGTTTTCTCCTTGACGCGAGCTCCGAGAATACCGGTGAGGAACAAATGCTGCTCACCCGTGCTGGACGGGTACTGACGATTATCCGGGGCGGTGCGGGCGACTACGACCTGGTAGGCGAGTCGGTCGGTTTTCTCAAAGTCGCCCGGGACGCCGCTCCTCTCCTCTGTTCTATTCTCGACGATTGTGTGGCTCAGGGTCGAGACACGATCGAGCACGAAGAAGCCTACCCGGTGTTTCTGGCCCAGCACCATGTCGGCTTTGAGCGGGTTGACGACCTGCCCTGGACGGAAATCGATTTTCCACACGACCTCGAACACGCCGAGCGCGACATCCTGCCTGATATCGAACGGCTCGACGCGCTTGACTTGGCCACCAACTCGGCCTGAATTATGCCCCCCCCTGTCCCCGGCGCTCGCTCTCTCATTGTCAACGGGGATGACTTCGGCCTGTCCGCTCAGGTCAATTCCGGCATACTGCACGCCCATCGGCACGGCATTCTGACCAATACCAGCCTCATGGTCACGGCTCCGGCCTGGGAGGAGGCGGTTGAGCTTGCCCGCTCGACACCGAGCCTCGGGGTTGGACTGCATGTGACTTTAGTCCAGGGACGGGCTGTTCTGTCCAAACAGCGCCTCCGCACGATCATCGACAGCGAAGGGAATTTTGCCCACAATCCAACCCGGGCCGGATTACAGTATTATTTCTCCCGGCGGGCGCGGGAAGAAATCCGGATCGAGTGTCGGGCTCAGCTTGAGCGTTTTCTGGAAACGGGATTACCCCTGTCCCATATTGATGGACATCTCAACATCCATATGCACCCGGTCGTTATGAACGCTCTTCTGGCGCTCGCACAGGAATACCCTGTTCCGGCCATGCGCTTGACCCGGGAAGACCTGACAACCAGCCTGACGCTCGATCCGGGCCATGCCTTGAGGAAACGCTGGGAGTCCGCTGTCTTTACATCTCTCGCCCGGACGACGGAAAAAAAGCTGCATAACGCTTTTATTCCGTACCCGGATCATCTGTTTGGCCTGCATCAAAGTGGCGCGTTGGATGAATCCTATTTGCTCGGCCTGTTCCCACGACTGCAAGCCGGCGTCACGGAGCTGTACTGCCATCCTGCCCGTCTGCCGTGTCCCGAGGTCGAACGGTGGACGCCAGCCTCTCACAGAGATGTTGAGCTTGCGGCGCTCACGAGTCCGACGGTGCGGGCGGCGGCCGCTGAAGAAAATATTCGGTTCGTTAGTTACCGCGATCTCCCTTCGTTATATGAAGGAACAGGGGACTAACCGACACGAACCATTCGCCCGTCTTTTTGGAGCCGGAAGGTATATTCCCGCCAGCGGACCGTGTTGCCCCGCAAGCTGACACACCAGACAGCAAAAGAGAGCAAGTCCGTGAGAAGGGTCAGCAGAATGGCGAGCCGCGGCAACCTCGATTGCAGAAAGATGGTGTTCATCACAGCGGCGGTCAGGAGACGTACCCCGATGACGCTGAAGGCGAGAAAGGTCATCTCAACCGACGACCAAAAACAGAGCAGGCTCACACAGGCCCAGACCGAGCCAAACGTCACAGCCGTGCTGATATACCCGACGGGACGACAGTTTCGTTGCGTCCGCGCCCAGCGCAACTGATGGGAAAACAGATCACGTAGCGAGCCCGCATCGGGGCGGGTTTCAACGACGGTGGGCAGGACGCGCAGCCGATACCCGGCCTGACTAATGAGATATCCAAGGTAATAGTCATCCGCCAGATAATCGGTCAGCCTGGCAAACCCCCCAATCGCGTCGAGGCAGGTGCGTTTGAGCGCCATGGTTACTCCGAAGGCATACGAGGGCTGTTCTATCTGGCTGGCGACCACGACCTGAGTGGTAAAAGTCGTATTGATCATGAGCGATTCCAGCAGGGCCGGCAGGGGTCGTCCGGAACCGCCACGATACACACAGGTGACCAGGCCTGTTTCCGTCTGTGTTAGGGGCGGGATGATCGTCTGCAAGTAATCGGGGGTAACACAGACATCACTATCGGTAATGACGAGATAGTCATACTTCATCTGTGGCGTCAGATGGTGCAGGGTGCTGACCTTGTAATTGGTCCCGATCACAGCGGACGCAACAACCAGGGTCATATCGCACTGGGGAAAGTCGTGCTGCACTTTGGCGACAACAGCAGCCGCCGGGTCATTGGGGTCGCGGACGCCGCACAGGATTTGAAAGGTCGGGTAATCGAGCCGACAGAAGCTCGCCAGACTGTCGTATAGATCGGGCGGCGCGCCTTTGAGCGGCTTGAGAATAGTAACTGGGGGAAGGGCCGTGCTAAGAGTTGGACGCGGATGGAAAAAACGCCAAGCCGCATAAACACTAAAAAGGTAATAGACTAGGGCAACACACAGCAGGCCTGCCAGGGACCAGAAAACGAGAAAAGTAGTAAACGTACCCATCCTTTCTCGATCTACATAGCTGGGGCACGTTTACTACTTTTGGGACATGGCGTCAGACACAGTCTCCTCCCGGTCGGGAGGAGACGCATTAGGCGGCCGCAGAAGACGTGGTGCTCATCTCCCGCCGTTTCCGCATGGTGCGGAAAAAATCTTTGCCTTCCTGCCACATTCGTTTCCGCTCCTCGGGATCACGCGCCATCTTTTTCACGGCTTTGAAAATATAGCGTGGGCGGAGGTAGTACGAGCGGTAAAATTTCTCAACCGTCTCAAAAATTTCTTCCCCGGACAGGTTGGGGTAGTTGATCACGCACTGCTGATAGCCCGACTCGCCCACCATGTCTTCAGCCTTGATATAGCCATTGTCGAGGGCGAAATCGTAAAAGGCGGTGCCAGGATAGGGAGAAGCCAAAGAGACCTGAATGGTTTCCGGATTCATCTCCCGGGCGAAACGCATGGTCTCCTGCATGGTCTCACGGGTTTCTCCCGGCAGGCCCAAAATAAAGGTGCCATGGATCAGGATGCCAAGCTTGTGGCAGTCCCGAGTAAATCGCCGCGAGGTTTCGAGAGCCACACCTTTTTTAATATTCTTGAGAATGGCCGCGTTCCCGGACTCATAGCCGACCACAAACAGCCGCAGCCCGCCATCTTTCAGTACCTTGAGGGTCTCGTAGTCAACATTGCCACGCGCGTTAGTGGACCAGCACAGACCCATGGCACCCATTTTTTTTGCGATTTCGCGTGCCCGTTTCGGGTCGGCCGTAAACGTATCGTCATCAAAAAAGACCTCTTTCATACCCGGAAAGAGGCGCTTCATTTCCTGCACTTCCTCAATGACGTTACCCACTGAGCGGGTGCGGTAGGAATGGCCGGTGGTCACCTGCGGCCACAGACAAAACGTGCAGCGCGCCGGACAGCCCCGTCCGGTGTACAACGACACATAGGGGTACTGGCAATACGGACTGTTATACTTGCGGAAGTCCAAATCCCGGTCATAAATCTGGGTGACAAAGGGTAACTGGTCGAGCTCTTCGTCGGTGAGCGTCGGGCGTTCAAGATTGTGCTGGATCTGTCCGTCCTGGCGGTAGCTGATGCCGCGGATGTCCTTCCAGTCCCATCCCTCGGCAACCTCTTTCATGGAGTAGTCAAACTCTTTCCGCGCGACGATATCGATGGCTTCAGAGATCTGTAAGGTCTTCTCCGGTTCAGCCGTGGCCTGACCGCCCACAAACGCGATGCGACAGTCCGGGTTTTTTTCTTTGATCAGCTCCGCGGTCTGCGCGTCCAATTTCACCGACGGCGTACTGGTGTGCAGCACAACAAAATCGTACTCCTTTGCGATCTCAACGGTCTGTGCCTGATTCAGTCCTTCGGGCGGCGCGTCCAAAACGCGACTGTTCTCAATCATGCCGGCCGGGTAACACAGCCAGGTCGGATACCAGAACGACCAGACCTCACGAGTCGCCTGATAGCGTGAGCCTGCTCCCCCATCAAAATTTTCATATGCAGGCGGATTTAAAAACAATGTACGCATGCGTGCATCTCTCCTTCCCCGCCGCGACCCTCAGGAGCGTGACGGTTCTGCCGAAGGCATGTATTATACATGGGAAAAGAAGGAAAGCGAGTAGTGTTTCACACCATGCCTCCCTCTGAGTTGGGGCAAGGGATAATAGGCCCATGTCTCTGGTAGGCAGGTCGAGACATCTGCGAGAAGATTGCAACCTGAGGCGCCCGCGCCCGGCCCTTCTCGAATGTTCCTGTTCGGTGTATAGTCTAGATTCGTTCAACCTGTACGTATAAAGGGAAAAATATTCTGAGGGGGAAGCAGTATGAGCAAGCTTAAGTGGTGGCAGCCCTATCTCTTGGCGAGTGTGTTTACCTTGACAGGAGCATCTGTGGTCGGTGCGCAAGACGCGGAGCCGCAAGAGCCGGCCGGAGTGCAAGAGACCGAGCAGATTCTCGAGCTCGGAGAACTCAGGGTGGTCGGCTCCCGTGTGGCGGGTCGCTCGGCCCAGGATTCGCCGGTGCCAGTGGACGTCATTCAGGGCGAAGACTTGCAGACCTACGGCATCCGGGACATGGACTCACTGCTGTCCGCGAC
>WTHD01000178.1 GCA_011523265.1 Candidatus Binatota bacterium | reverse complement strand
AGTCTATCCTCGACACGCTCCCTCTCGGATGCCCCCTAATATGCATCACACGTCTGAGGAGGACGTGACGCTGGAACTGAGTGAGGCGTTAGCGCGTGAGGAAGTCGCGCGGCTCAAGCTGCCGCCCCATCAGGAGATGCTATTGCAGATGCGGCAGGATGAGGGGCGGCGGAGTCTTGGCACATAACCCGTTGGAACCCTGACCTCCCTGTTAAAGGGTTCCATCCCGTGGCCCTGGTTCCCCCTCGGACAGGGCCACGGTTACCCAGGGGGAGAGGAGTAAAAGACGTATGGCTGTGACCGCATTGATGAGGACTGTGAGGAGCCGCCGATGGCTACGCCTGCTGCTGTGTGGCGGTGTGCTAATCGTGGGCGTCGGACTCTGGCTGGGGCCACAAGCGTGGCAGGTGGTGGCGGTGGAGCAACGGCCTCCCTGTGCGGATTGGGATGAGTGGTGGTATCACCACCGGACTACACCTGAACATATCCGCTATTGTTTGGCGCACAAGCACGTCGAGATCAATCAGAAGGACCAGGAGGATGGGCGCACCCTGCTACACCGCATCGCCCGAGACTTCCATGAGCAGCACGACGACCTCTCGTACGATATCAATCGGGCGTCGGGAAGGGCGGTTCCCTTCGGACACGCAGTCGGTGGAGGGGGGGAGATGCTGCACTCCCTCGTACCCGGCTCCGACCTCCGTGGGGCGAGACCGCCAACGGAAGAAGAACGGCAGGAACAGTTAGCACAGGAACGGGAGCGGCAACGAGAGTGGGAAGAGCAACGCCGTTTGGAACGAGAGCGGGAACAGGAACGCCGGCGACGGCCCGGCACCACCCGGCCCGAACGGCTGGCGATGGTGCGGGAACTCTTAACGTGGGACACCCTCGACCTGGAGGCGCTGGACAAGTCCGGTCGGACCGCCGTTCAGCTCGCGCTGCGGAAGACCCAAAACTGGCAAGTCGCCAACCTGCTCATTCAGGCCGGCGCGGTGCTCAAGTTCTCAGAGGACAAAGCAAAAGAGCTGGAGAACAGCGTCCTGCCGATGGCGCAGACATTAGCCCCCCGCGTCCGCAACCCGTTCAAGGGTGAGCTGGACGTGGATGCGTTGCTGGCCTGTCGGACCGCGAACTGTGTTATGACACAAGCATTGAAATGAGCACCGGACTCACGCCTGTTTGATTTTGACATCTTTCAGATGCAATTGGAGATTCTGGACCCCCGCGGTCGGACGGCCTTTCACTATGCGATTCGGGACAGTCACGGATATCTGCTGGCCCGCCTGCTAGGCCAGTGCGTGGGGGCTCGACCGAAGACAAAGCGAGCACACAAGAGGAGAGAATGCGGGGGAGGGTCATACCCAGGCCGTGTGACAAAACCAGCTGGGTCAACTGGCACCCTTTTTGGCGATATGAGGAAGATCACTTGCCAGTGTGGAGCAGTCATTGTAAAGGGTCAGAGGAAACGGTCGTCTGTGACGCCACAACTACCAGGCGACCACTCGCGTCCGGTCGTACGGATAGTGTGGCCGGGCACATAGGCGACAAGGGGGCACAATGAGCACGTTTGTCACGTTGGAAATCGAGTTCCCCAGCACCGAGGACGCCCAGGGTTTCAGCGGGTGGCTCTCTTTGGAAGGCTACCGTCGGAGGACCTTCTCCGGGAATAGGGTCACGGTCGTTTTATCAAGTCACGGGAGTCGGTTCGCGGTGGTAACGGAGGCCAGAAAACGGGGCAGTACGATCATCATGGAAGGGGCCAAGGATGAGCATGAGTCTGCATTGCCCCCTGAGCCCCGCCCCAATATCTCTCGACCGTCTGGAAGGAAGGAGATGCACCTGAGCGGAAGAGTAGACATTCAGTGGGAGCGGAAAGACGGAGTGTTGGTTGCCGCAGTCATCGGGCGTATCGACGGCAGCACCGCCCAGGAATTCCATCAGCTCTTGGAATCCGGTATTGAGTCCGGCGACACGGCCTTGCTCCTGGACCTGGAGCAGCTGACGTTCATCAGCAGCCCGGGCCTGCGGGTCAGTCTGATTATTGCCCGGAAGTTCAGCGAACCGGGGAAGCGGTTTGGGGTGTGTACCCTCCCGCCCCATATCCGTGGGGTGATTACCGTCAGCGGCATTGACCAGGTAGTGGCCGTGTATGAATCTCGGGCTGCCGCGCTCCGTGCCATCACAGCGGGGCAGCCGTAAGGGAGCGGCACCTCATCGTTGACTATCTGGAGAACCCCGGGCCGGGGCGGTGAACTACCCCTCTCCCCTAGAGATAGGCCCGTTTTGAACGCTGGAAGTGCCTGGAATCACCGACTTTTTATGTGCAGGGCGGGCGGTCAGAATCCGCCTTGTCCTGCTGTAAAAAGATTGCTAGGGCATCCAATCAAGCATTGATATATTTCGGGGGGCCCTCACGCCCCCACGCACCGGCGCCGCTTCGGCACAGAATCCCACCAACCTGCGCCCCCCTCCCCCAAACCGCGACACTCCAACTGGCTGAATTACGACAGTTCCTCTTCCTTGAGCGCTCTTGACACCCGTGGTTTCGGCTCTTACTTTTCGGCATCAGAGACGTTCAGTCTCGGACAGACAATAGCTCAACATCAATGAAGAAATTCAGGCTTGCCAGCGTCTATTACCGTCTACAGATTGCCCGTACTAGCCACGGCTGAGGAGAATATTCAGAGACATGGACGGAGATATTTCGGCTCTGAACGAGCGTGTGAGAGAGGAAGCCGTGTCACTGGCGCGCTTACGGGACGCTATTGGCCAGGTTATTATTGGTCAGCAGTATCTCGTAGACCGCTTGATTGTCGGGCTGTTGGCGAACGGTCACGTCCTGTTGGAAGGTGTCCCCGGCCTGGCCAAGACACTGTCGGTGAAGACCCTGGCCCAGGCAATCAGCGCCAGCTTTCAGCGGCTCCAATTTACCCCGGACCTCCTGCCCGCAGACCTCATCGGAACGCTGATTTACAATCCGCGCGAGGGGACGTTTACCACCAAGAAAGGGCCGGTCTTTGCCAATATTGTGCTGGCGGACGAGATTAACCGGGCGCCGGCCAAGGTCCAAAGCGCCCTGTTGGAGGCCATGCAGGAACGTCAGGTCACCATAGGTGAGGAGACCCATCTCCTGCCGGCGCCCTTCCTCGTTCTGGCCACCCAGAATCCCATTGAGCAGGAAGGGACTTATCCCCTGCCAGAGGCCCAGGTCGATCGTTTCATGCTGAAGCTGTGGGTGACCTATCCTTCAAAGGCAGAAGAGCGGCAGATCCTGGATCGTATGGCTTCCACCGCTCAGCCCGCCGCCGCCACTCCGGTGCTGAGCACAGAGGACGTTGTGCGGCTGCGCGGCCTGACCGACCAGATTTATCTGGACGATAAAATCAAGGATTATATTATCGATCTGGTCTTTGCCACGCGCGATCCCGCAGCCTACAATATCGATGTCCAGCGTTTTATCCAGTACGGCGCGTCACCGCGGGCCACCCTGTCATTGACCGTCGCCGCCAAGGCCCATGCCTTGCTCCAGGGGCGCGGCTACGTTACGCCGCAAGATGTGAAATCCATCGGCCCGGATATTCTGCGCCACCGGGTCATTATTACGTATGAGGCTGAGGCCGAAGAACTGACCGCGGACAGCGTCCTGAAACACATCTTTGACGGCGTGCCCGTACCCTAGATTATGCTGACTTCGGAACAGTTCAAAGCGGTCCGCAAGATTCATATTCGGACCAGCCATCTGGTCAACGATGTGTTTGCCGGCCAGTACCAGAGCGCGTTCAAAGGCCACGGCATGGAGTTTGCCGAGGTCCGGCAATACTTCCCCGGTGATGATGTCCGCACCATAGACTGGAACGTCACCGCCCGGACGGTCATCCCGCACGTCAAACGGTTCAGTGAAGAGCGTGAACTCACGGTGATGCTCCTCGTGGACGCCAGCGCCTCGACTCGGTTTGGCAGCGTGTCCCAGTTAAAGAGTACGATGGCGGCAGAGATGGCGGCCCTGTTTGCCTTTTCGGCCATCACCAATAATGACAAAGTCGGGCTGGTGATATTCAGTCGCGAAGTCGAGCTGTCGCTCCCGCCCAAAAAGGGCCTCCGCCACGTCCTGCGGGTGATTCGTGAGGTGCTCTCCTTCCAGAGCCAGCAGCGCGGCACGAATATCACGGCCGCCCTGGAACATCTGAATCATGTCAGTAAGCGACGGGCGGTGGTCTTTCTCATTTCCGATTGGCTCGACCCGCACGCCGCCGTTGCGCTCGCTATTGCCAATCGTCGCCATGACGTGATTGCCATTGTGTTAGACGACCCCCGCGAGCTGAGCCTGCCGAACATCGGCCTGATTGAGCTCCAAGATGCCGAAACCGGAGAGCGAGAGCTGGTCGATACCGGTAATCGGCGGGTCCGGGAAGAGTTCGCCCGGCGGGCGGCAGCGGCCCGGGACGACAGAGCGCGCATGTTGCGGCGCGCTCACGCGGACACCATTACGGTGCGTACCGACCAGCCGTACGTCGACGCTTTGCTGCGCTTTTTCCGCATGCGCGAGCAGCGGCATTAGAAGCTCCCCATGAGACGTCCACCCCGTGAAAGAGTGAACGTGCCCTCCAAGTTATACAAAGCTGCCGACACGTTTACTCTTTTTGCCCGAAAGACGCCGCTGGTCCTGCTACTCGCCGTGTGGTCCCTGCTCAGCCTGCCGTCTGAGACTTGGGCTGCTGCGGACGGAGAGAAACCGACCGGCCCGGTTCACCTCCGAGTCGGCGTCGATCGGGAAGAAATCACCATAGGAGATCATCTTCGCTATACGCTTACGATCAGCGCGGAGCCGGGCGTGGACGTCACCGTCCCGCTGTTCCACGAGCGCATCGGTGACTTTGACATTATCGACTTTGGTCGGGAGCCAGACCAACCACAGGCGGAACGGACCATTCTCACCCAGTGGTATACGCTCACTATTTTCACGACGGGCTATCATATGCTTCCGGCCCCACGCCTATCCTATACAACGCCTGACGGCAGCCGGCACGAGGCCACGGGCGAGGCGCTCCGGGTCCATGTGGCGAGCCTGCTTGCGCAGGAAGGGCAGCCGACCGATATTCGCGACGTCAAACCGCCCGAAGACGTCCCTTTTAACTGGTGGCCCGTCCTCGTGGGCGGAGCGGTCCTGGTCGCGCTGACCAGTATTGGTATAGCCCTCTCCTATTTTCTGAACCGATTCCGTCGAGCGGCGGTTCTTCCGCCCCGGCCGGCCCACGAGGTCGCGCTTGAGGCCCTGTCGCACCTGCGGGCCAAGCGCCTCCCGCAAGCCGGTCAGTTCGAGGCGTACTATGTTGCCCTGTCCGCTATTGTCCGGACCTATCTGGAAGACGGGCTCCAGGTACGCGCCCCGGAAATGACAACGGAGGAATTCCTCGTGGCCGTCACGCACGCCCCTCGCTCCGCTCGGCGGCCCCCCAAGGGAAGGGGGGGCCGCCCCAGCCGTCTCCCGCCGGCCCACCAGTACCTGCTCGGCACGTTCCTGGCCCAGGCGGATTTGGTCAAGTTCGCCCGGCATCGACCCAGCCTGGACGAGAGCGATGCCGCCTATGAAGCAGCTAAACGCTTCGTGGACGAAACCCGGCCGGGGCACGAGCAGCGACAGGAGGATCGACATGCGGCTGCATGACCCCTGGGTGCTGCTGATCTGGCTCCTCATCCCGCTGGTCTTCTGGCTCCAACGGCGGGGCGCCCAGGAGGCGGCGGTCCGCTATCCCAGCCTGGCTGTCCTGCGTTCCCTGACGCATACGGGGAAACGACACTGGCGTTGGATTTTGCCGGTGTGTCGGGGGGCCGCCCTCTTTCTCCTCGTCCTCGCTCTTGCCCGTCCACAACTCGGCAAAGCCGAGAGTCAGTCTTACGCTGAAGGGGTCGATATTGTGCTGGCCGTTGATATTTCGAGCAGCATGCTGTCCGAAGACTTCCGTCTGGATACCGGCCGGGCCAACCGGCTGGAGGTGGTGAAGTCTGTGGTCCGGGATTTTGTGACCGCCCGAGGCGGGGACCGGATAGGCCTAGTCCTGTTCAGCGCCCGTCCCTATACCCAGTGTCCGCTCACCCTTGATCATGGCTGGCTGTTGCAGAATTTGGACCGGGCCGAGATCGGGATGATTGAGGACGGTACGGCCATTGGCTCTGCCCTGGCTACCGCGGCCGGTCGCCTGGAGCACTCGGAGGCCAAGAGCAAGCTCGTGATTCTGCTTACCGATGGGCAGAACAATGCGGGCCGGATCTCTCCACTGACCGCGGCGGACGCGGCCCACACCCTGGGCGTCAAGGTGTATACCATAGGCGCAGGAACCCGCGGCATGGCGCCCTATCCGACCCGCGACCTGTTTGGCAATACGGTCTATCGTCCCATCCGGGTCGATATTGACGAGGAGACGCTGTCGAAGATCGCCCAGACCACGGGAGGGCGCTATTTCCGCGCAACGGACACGGCCAGCCTCCAGTCCATTTACGAGACGATTAACCAGTTGGAGCGCACCCCGTTTCGCGCGCCCCTATACCTCGATTATGACGAGATCTATCCCTGGTGCATTATGTTGGCGCTTGCCTTGGTTGGTCTGGAAACGGGCCTGAATCACACGCTCCTCCGAAAGCTGCCCTAATGGTTTGGCGCACCCCTCAGTTTCTGTGGCTGTTGTTCTGCGTTCCGCTAGTTGCCGGCCTCCTGGTGTGGGCTCTGCGGCGGCGGCGACGCGCCTTGGAACAGTTCGCCCAGGCCAGCCTCTTATCCATTCTGACGCCTGATACGGATCAGCGCGGTCACCGTTGGCGCGCCAGCCTGTTGGTCGGCATGCTGACCCTCCTGATCCTTGCCCTGGCAGGACCACGCTGGGGGTTTCAGTGGGAAGAGGTGCGCCGTGAGGGGGCGGACATCGTTGTCGCGCTTGACACCTCGCGCAGCATGCTTGCAACGGATATCACCCCGACGCGGCTGGATCGCGCCAAACTCGCCCTTCGGGATTTCGTGCAGCACCTTCAGGGGGACCGGATCGGGCTGGTCACTTTTGCGGGCTCGGCTTTTATCCAGTGTCCCTTGACGCTGGATTACGGGGCGTTTTTAGAGAGCCTGCGTTCCGTCACGGTCGGTATTATCCCCAAGGGCGGGACCGCCTTGGGCGAGGCCATCAAAACCGGGTTGGCGGCCTTTGAAAACCAGCCCGGTCAACATCACGCCCTGCTGATTATCACCGATGGTGAAGACCATGACGGACAGATTCAGGCGGCCAGCCAGCAGGCGGCGGCAAAAGGAATAAAAATCTATACCGTCGGGGTCGGCAGCCCGGAGGGTGAACTGATTCCGCTCAGCGTGGATGGACGGCGCAGTTTTCTGAAAGACCGCCAGGGGCAGGTCGTCAAGTCGCGTCTGGATACGGAGACCCTGCAGCAGATTGCGCTGACAACGAACGGCGCCTATGTCTACGATACCGGCCCGAGTCTGGGTCTGGAGGAAATCTATACGCGCTATCTGAGCCAGCTCGAAAAGCGAGACCTCACCTCAACCCTGGAGCGCCGCTATGCAGACCGCTTTCAGCTCCCGCTCGCCGTGGGCCTTCTCTTCCTCGCCCTGGAAGCCTGTATCCGGGACCGGCGTTCTCAAGCGGTCAGAGACGGAGCGCCTCCCGAGCAGCAGTTGAGTCGCCCCCTACCCCCAGGAGAAAGGGAGAACGAATCGTGAACACCGTCCAGCGACTACTTCTTCTGAGTTGTGCCCTCCTGTGTATCGCCTGGACCGATAGTCTGCGCAGCCAGGTTGTTGAGGGCAACCGATTATTCTCCGAGGGTAAATTTAGCGATGCGGTCGAATCCTATGGTCAGGCATTAGTCGATCATCCCGATTCTCCAGTTCTCAATTTCAATATGGGAACGGCACACTATAAGGCGAGCAAGTACACCCAAGCGCTCTCTTCTTTCTCACGTGTACAAGCGAGCCCTGAAGACTCCGATAGGGATGCCGGGCGGACCGCCAGGACCGCCTATAACATGGGGAATACCCAGTATAAACTGGGCGCGCAGGCAGAGGGGCAGAATCCGCGGACGGCCCTCGCTGCCTATACCGACGCCTTGGCCGCGTATCGGCGGGCGCTCGGCACCGACCCAACGGATCAGGATGCAAAGTTCAACTACGAGTTTGTGGCCAAAAGGATCGAAGCGCTGCAAGAGAAACTGGAGAATCAGCCGCAGCCAAACCAACCCAGCCAGCCAAATCAACCCGAGCAAGAAGAGCGGCCACAAGCCGAACAAGACAACGGGCAACAACAGCCCGATGCACCGCAGAACGGGCAAGACCAGCAACACGCCGGAGAACAGCCAGAGGAACCCCCTCGGGCAGAGCAAGGCCAAGACCAGCCCAACGAGATGTCCGCGGACGAAGCCCAGTCGGTGATCGATACGGCCCGCAACGAGGAGCTCAGCCCGGAGGAGTTTGCCCGGCAGGCCCAACGCGGCGGCGTGGCTGAAGCATTACGCGATTGGTAGGGAAGAATGAAGAAGAGAGCGTTTATTCCCTTCCTCTGCCTGCTGTTCGGGCTGGTCTGTCCGGCTGGTGCCTCGGAGGTGAGTGTCCACGCTTCTGTCCACCCGCAGCGCGCGACGCTCGGTGAGGCGTTGACGCTATCTATTGAGGTCAGGGGGGGCCAGAACACGCCGGCCCCGGCACTCAATATTGACGGCTTCGAGAGCCGCTATCTCGGCCCCTCGACTCAGATGTCTATCAGCAACGGGCAAGTCGCGGCGTCCGTACAGCATCGCTACTCTCTCCTGCCGCTCAAACCGGGACAGTTCACTCTGGGTCCATTTTCCGTGGAACATCAAGGGCGGCGGTACCACACCGACCCGCTTAACGTCACGATTGCGACCGCCCAGCCATCACCTTCTCCGTCCGGCAGACCGCCCTCTCCGGCTCAGCAACGTCCTCAAGCCACGAACGGCCAGAACGGGCTGAGTCTTGAGCTCTCCGTCCCGCGCCCCGAGGTCTATCTGCACGAACGTGTTCCGGTTACGGTCAAGCTGTCTATCGGAGCGGCCCGCGTATCCGATGTTCAGTATCCGCAATTCAGCACAGACGGATTCTCTGTCGAGCCCTTCTCCGAACCCACACGACAGCGGCAGACGCTGGGCGGCCAGACCTTCACCGTTCTGCATTTTGACACCGAGGTTATTCCCCTCCGTTCCGGGAGTCTGGCCCTCGGACCGGTGAGCCTCCAGCTCAACGTCCTCACCCGTCGCCGGGGCGGTTCGCCTTTCAGCGACCCGTTCTTTGATCGCTTTTTCCAGAGTGACTTCTTTTCGACGTTTTCTTCCGAACGGCGGCGGCTCACCCTGCGTTCCGATTCCCTGACGCTCAGCGTGCAACCGCTACCGGAAGCAGGCAGACCGGACAATTTTTCAGGCGCGGTCGGCTCGTTTGAGTTGGACGTGACTGCGGTCCCGCAGGACCTTCCTGTCGGAGACCCGATTACCGTCCATATGCACATCAACGGCACGGGCTATCTGGCCGATGCCGCCGCGCCCACGTTTGTGCGGACTGACGGTTTCCGTGTGTATGAGCCGCTTGCCGGGAAAACGCAGGGGTTAACAAAATCCTTTGAGCAAGTGCTCATTCCGCAGGACCAGACTCTGGATGCCGTTCCCGCGGCTCAGTTCAGCTATTTTGATCCTCAGGCCCGCCGCTACCGGACGCTCGAAAGCCAGCCTATTGCCCTTGTCGTTCGTCCCCCGAGAACCACGGCACGAAAAACAGTCGTAACCGGCCACCCGGACGCGCCATCGGCACGCAGGCAGGACGAGCAGGAAGCCCTGGGTCGGGACATTGTCTATATCAAAGACGAGCCCGGCTCTCTGGTTCCGCACGCCCGGCCGTGGTATCGCAGCCTTGGTTTTCTCCTGTGGCAGCCCCTGCCGGTGCTGCTCTTCCTGGGTGCCTGGTGGTACGACCAGCGTCGCCGCCGACTCCGCGCCGATAGTCGCTACGCCCGTTTTACAGTGGCGGGGAAACAGGCGCGACAGAGCCTGGCCCAAGCGGAGCACCATCTGACCCAGGAGGAGTACCCCGCCTTGTACACAGTGCTGGCTCGCACACTCCAAGCCTATGTGTCCGCCAAGTTCGACCTGCCACCTAGTGGCATTGATACACAGGCGCTCCGCGAGCGTAGCGTCTCTCGGGCGTGTCTGGATCAGATTGAGCGAGTTGAGGAGACCTGCGAGCAGGTGCGTTTCGCCCAAGGAACACCGGCATCCATGCGGGACAAGAGTCACGAGACCCTCTCCCTGGTCCGTCAGATTATTGACCAGCTTGAACGCACTCACCGCCAGTTTGTTGTTTTGCCCCCTCGCCTTTGGCGGCCCCCAAAAAAGGGGGGCAACGCGAGCCGCTTAGCATGACGGGACCATGAGGCTGCCGCAATTGCTCCGACTTCGACCATTTCGAGGCCTGCCGTTTACTCTTTGCGGTGTCTGTCTCTGCTGGGCGACCTGCCTGGCAGCCGCAGCGCCAACCGCCCCTCAGACCGCTTTTTTCCGTGCGAATACGCTTTACACGCAAGGACAGTACGCCGAGGCGGTAGAGGCATACGAAGCCGTGCTTCAGTCCGGCCTCGTCAGCGGTAATCTCTATTTCAACCTCGGCAATGCCTATCTCAAGGCGGGGCAAGTGGGGAGAGCCATTCTGAATTACGAACGGGCCCGACGCTTCCTCCCCAGCGACCTGGACCTGGAAGCCAACCTGCGCTTCGCCCACTCACTCACGGGCGCTGAAATCTGCCAGTCCCCCCTCTGGCAACGCCTTGTCTTTCCGCTTGCCCACAGAGTCACCACAGACCAGTTGGTGTGGTTCACCAGCGTGGCCTATACACTGCTCTTCGTGGTTTTGGCTGCGGGCCGTCTGTGGCCGCGCCGGCCCCAGTGGCTCCTCTCCGTGGGCTGGGGGGTCGCTGCCTGCCTGGTGGTGGTAACGCTCTCGCTGGTGCAGCAGCTACGGACGAGCGATTGGCAGCGACACGCCGTGGTGCTCACACAAGGGGATACTCCGGTGCGTTTTGAGCCGGCTGTGAGCGGTACGGTCCATTTTTCCGTCACTCAGGGCACGCGGGTCCGGGTGCTCGATGTCCGAGCAGGCTGGTGGCAGGTCGCCCGCTGCGATGGGCGGCGCGGGTGGGTCGAAAAAGGCCCCCTCGAAGAGCTGTAGCGCGTCTCTCTCCTCCTTTAGGAGTGCGGGCTTCCAGCCCGCATGGCGGCCAGGATGGCCGCCCTCCCAGGAGGGGAGTTGCTGTTTCCTGCCCCCCGGATTCCCTGTCTCTACCAAACTATCAGGTCCTCAGCCCAGTACCGGCCTGTACATTTATATGCAGGATAAAATGACTGATAAGCAACACAAAAACTGATCCACCGGCATTGCCTATTGCCGCGCAGCTACTTTCTCACCACCTGCGGTCGTCCTTTCCCGTCCTGCCCAGGCCTATTCGGGCTGGAACTTGACCAGGGTCGTTTCCGTGCTCACATCCTCAAAGGAGGCCACAACCGGCATGCCGATCGTTACCTCGTCGGGCTGGCAGCCAACCAGATTGGTGGTGATATGCGGACCTTCTTCGAGTTCAACAATGGCGATGACGTAGGGCACATCATCGGCAAAGGCCGGGTGTGTCGGAGCCTGGGCAATGGTGTAGGAGTACAGCTTGCCCTTGCCGGATACGGGAATCCAGATGAGGTCGGCGGCTAAGCATTCCGAGCAGGCTTCGCGCGGGTAAAAGACGTGGATCCCACACGCATTGCAGCGTTGGATCTGGAGTTCATGCCGTTTGGCCGCATCCCAAAAGGGCTGAGAGATCTCATTGGGACGGGGGAGGGGTTTGTTATAATCGCCCATGGTTTTCCTTTCCGTCCGCTACACACCCAAGACGAGGCTACACTGTTCGGCCATGATTCCGCCGTTGCCGTTCACATAGCCGACGGAGGCATCCTTGACCTGCCGCCCTTCCCCGCGTCCCATGAGCTGCCGCGCGCCCTCAATGACGTGACTCATACCCCCCGCGAGTCCCGGTTGCCCAAAAGAGAGTTGGCCGCCGTGGGTATTGCACGGAAAGTCGCCCGCGTAGGACAGGTCGTGGTCTTCAACAAACCGACCGCCCTCGCCTTTTTCACAGAAGCCGGCGTCTTCGAGGGTCACGATCACGGTGATGGTATAGCAGTCGTAGGGCTGCACAAAGTCCATATCCTGCGGGCCGACCCCGGCCATGTGAAAGGCGGCTTCCGCCGCCGGTTTGACTAACGACGTCGTCAGGCTGCGGGCATGGGTAATGCTCGAATGGCCGCCGGCCTCACCCGCCCCGAGCAAGACCACGGGTTTGTGCGGCCCGTCTTTGGCGCGCTCGGTGCTGGTGACAATAAACGCCCCGCCCCCGGTACAGGGACTGACGATCTCAAGCAGGTGGAGGGGATCGACAATCATGCGGGAGTTCAGCACATCATCAATGTCGATTTCTTTGTTCCCGAACAGGGCGCTCGGGTTTTGACAGGCGCTCTTGCGCTGGTCTACCGCAACCTTGGCCATTTGTTCCGCGGTCGTGCCGTATTCATACTTATGGCGCTGGGCGATGAGCGCATAGCCGGGGTTGGCGGCAATCAGGCCGTAGGGTGCGTCGAATTCCGCCTCAATGCTCGGAAAGGGCGGCATTTGCCGCGCTCGGGCCCGCCGGTCACCCACGACGCACAGCACGGTGTTGCACATTCCGGCTTCAATAGCGGCCGCTGCCCGCCAGACCATGCCGGCAGCAGAGGCGCCGCCCAGCTCGACCTGGTTAAAATAGGTGGGACGGATTTGCAGGTAATCGGCCACCACCGAGGGCCACAGCACGCTATAGTCGCTCAGCGCCCAGCCGGTCAGCAGGCCGTCAATATCGCTCTTTTCCAGGCCGGCATCAGCGATGGCCTCACGCGCCACACTGGCAATAATCCCCAGCGGCGTAATATTCCCGGCGCCTTTTTGCGGCGGCATTTCGGCAAACCCGGAGATGGCCGCTTTTCCTTTGATGCTCATACGTCTCCTCCCGTGCTTCGCACACACCCATCCTTATCATGCAGCGGATGGCGGAGTCCCTAGCTAAGCACGAAAACGCTTAGTGCGGAACCGGACAGTGCGTTGCCGGTGCTCCGACGGGGTGGACTTCTCCGGCGGGAGACTGATGACGCGGCGTCTTGTGTGGCATGTAAGCCCGGCGCCGGTACTGGACCCAACCCGGGCTGGCGGGCCATTTCGTCTTTGCCCCACTGACCGGTTGGGGCTCGGGGTCAAGCAGGGTGAATTCATACTGCTGGAGGAGGAGGGAGAGGACAATTTTCATCTCAAGATAGGCAAAATGAACCCCGGCACAGCGGTGTACGCCCCCTCCAAATCCAATCAGGCTATGGGGCTGGCGAGACTCATCGTACTCCGGGGAGAACCGTTCCGGACGATACTGGTCGGGGTCTGGAAATACCTCGGGCATCCGATGTGAGAGGGTCGGGGCCACAAACACCATGGCGTCCTGAGGAATACGGAAGCCCTGCCAGGCAAAGGGCTCGGCGGCCTTGCGCATCAGGACAAATGCGACCGGATGGAGCCGCTCGGTTTCTTTGAGCGCCCACTCAATCCGGCGCAGTTGGCGCACCTCTGTCATCGAGAGGTCTCGACCATCGCCAAGAATATCAGCCTGTTCGTCGCGCACGGACTGGAGATAGGTCGGGTGTAGGAGCAGGTCAATCAGACCCCAGCTGATATGCCCGGCGGTGGTCTCATGTCCGGCCCACACCAGCAGGAGGATCAGATTGATCAGTAACACGTCATCAACCGGCCTCCCGTCAGAGTAGTGGGACCCAATCAGCGTCTGTAAAAAATCAGGTGGATCGACCGGGTTGTGACGACGCTCTGCTATGAGTTCCCCCAGGATTTTGTGTAATTTTCTTTTGGCCTTTTGACTCCGAATCAGTCTGGGCAACGGGAGCCACAAGGGTAGAACCGGTTCCATCCCTCCCGAAAACTGGCGGAAGTCCGCAAAAAACTGCTTGCCCAGACGCTGCCGAAAATCATCACCAAGAAAGGCGCGGGCAGCAATGTGCATCACTAACGGACCGAGGGTTGGAATCAGATCAAACGTGCCGCTCTCGCCCAGGCGTTCCATCAGGGCAAACGTTTCGTTGGCCATGGTTGTCACATACTGGTGCATCTGCCGGGGCTGAAACCGCGGCATGATAATGGCCCGCTGTTCCAGGTATTCCTCGAACTCGGCGAAGATATAGAAGCGTTTGTGGAACATTTTGACGAAGAAGGGATAGCCTTCACGGATGGAGAGCAGCTTATCGGTTTCACTGAAAAAGAAGTGATTGTTCTCCGGTCCGAGCAGGACGACCGCCCGCCGGTTCGCCAGTTTCAGAGCAAAAACAGGACCGTGCTCGTGATAGCCCCGTTCCATGAGGGCCGTCGGGTCGCGCAGGAATTGAAACATGTGTCCAAGAACGGGAATGCCACCGCTCGCCATGGGAGGAAATGTGTGATCTGTCATAAGCGCCCTCCATGAAGAAACGTGCGGATCGTTTCAAAACGACTCCGGCGCGTATCCGTTTGAGCAATGGGTCGTGTTTCAATCTCTCTACCTAATCTTGTCGCTTTTGTCACCTGTAAAATTAAGGGGGACACTATAAAAAATATGAGTGCTGCAATAATCCGGCCGGTTGTGCCGAGAGGCCGGGAGAGAGGGGGATGACGGGGGCCGAGGAGAAAAAAAGCAAAGTGAGACACTACCAAACGGCGGGAGAAGTTTTTTCCAGGGCTCAGACCCCGATACGGGCGACCCGCGCCTGGGTCAGTTGAATCAAATCCTGCGGACTCAGGGCGATATCAAGTCCACGGCGCCCGGCGCTGACGTAGACGCTTGTGTGGCTGAGGGCGGACTCGTCTATCAGCGTGACGAGGTCACGGCGTTGGCCGAGCGGACTGATGCCGCCAACTACAT
>WTHD01000520.1 GCA_011523265.1 Candidatus Binatota bacterium | reverse complement strand
ATATTACGCAGGAGCAAGCGTGAGAGGACGAAACTTTCGCCTCTTTCCTCGCCACATGACTCAACGGCACAGAGATCGTTTACTTTGATAAGAGCCCCGGCAGTATCCCTAATCCAACGTATGCTGGGCCACGAGTTCACGATTCCAGGTCGCATCGCCAAAAGTCACCTCCGAGCCCTTGGCGCGCTTGAAATAGATATGCATATCGTGCTCCCAGGTAAAACCAATACCGCCGTGGACCTGTATGCCTTCGCTCGTCACCTGACGGTAGGCGTCGCTGCAATACGCCTTGGCCATGGCGGCGGCCAGGGCCGCGTCGGATGTATCATTTGAGACGGCCCAGGCCGCGTAATACGTGGCCGACTTGGCCCCCTCGACCTGTACCAGCATATCGGCGCATTTATGCTGGATGGCCTGAAACGACCCGATCGGGCGGCCAAACTGCTCACGCATCTTGGCGTATTCCACACTCATGTCCAGCACCTGTTGCGCGCCTCCGCACATTTCGGCGCTCAGGGCGACTTTGCTCTGATTGATGACGCGAGACAAAATATCCCAGCCCTGTCCGGGCGCTCCCAACAGGGCATCGGCACCGACGTGCACATTGTCCAGGATCACTTCGCACAGCTTCCGCGTCTGATCCATGGTTTTGAGCAGGCGGGTTCCAAGGCCAGCCTGTTGGCGGTCGAGCAGAAACAGCGTCACCCCCTCAGACGTCCGCGCGGCACAGATGATGTGATCAGCTACATGGGCGTCCGACACAAATAATTTCACCCCGTTCAGCACATACCCACCGCCGTTCTTCTCCGCGCTGAGATTGATGCCGGCCTCATCCCAGCGGGCGTTTTCTTCGAGGCAGGCCAGGGTCAGCGTGGTCTGCCCGGACGCCATGCCGGGCAGCAGAGCCTTTTTCTGTTCTTCGCTCCCGGCGGCCTGCACACACAGCCCGCCCAGCGCCACGGTCGAAAAGAAGGGACCGGGCAGCACGACCTTACCCATCTCTTCCAGCACCACGACCAGATCGACCACGGACAGCCCGGCCCCGCCGTATGCTTCCGGCACAATCAGCCCCATCCAGCCCAGCTCGGCCATCTTGTTCCAGACCTCGTCCGCATAGCCCCGCTCATCCTCCATCATCTGGCGGACATAGGATATGGGACATTCGTTGCGTAAAAAGTCGGCGGCCGATTGGCGCAGGAGATCCTGCTCTTCACTAAAACCAAAATCCATGACACCCCCACAAAAAAGAACGAGGACTGAGTGTCTCCCAGTCCTCGTTATCACCCGTTACTGTTCGTCTTAGCTATTGGCCAGAATGGTCACGCAGCCTACCGAACCCGGACCACCCAGGTTATGGGCCAAGCCCACTTCCGCATCTTTGACCTGTCGCTCACCGGCTTTACCCCATAGGTGCTGCGACACCTCGTAGATCATGCGAATACCGGTCGCGCCAATGGGATGGCCGAACGATTTCAGCCCGCCCGAGGGGTTCACGGGAACCGCACCGCCGTCGATGTTCGCCCGGCCCTCGGCCACATAGCGCCAGCCCTCGCCTTTTTCGCACAGGCCGAGGTCTTCATAGTTCAGAATCTCGGTGATGGTAAAGCAGTCATGGCACTCAACCAGGTCAATGTCCTTGGCCGTCATGCCGGCCTGCTCATAGGCCGATTGGGCGGCCTGCGCCGTGGCGGGAAAGCCGGTGTAGGCGAAGCTCGGTTTCATATACGGCTCACCCGAGGTGACGGACAGGCCGATGCCTTTGACTTTCACCGAGTCCGGTCGGAACGAGCGGGCCAGTTCCTCCTTGCAGATGATCACCGCCGCGGCCCCGTCCGTGGTCGGGCAGCAGTCCAGCAGACCGAGCGGGCTACAGATCAGTGGCGCATTGACGACCTGGTCTTCCGAGACCTCCATCCGAAAATGCGCCTTGGGGCTCATCGTGCCGTTGTGATGATTTTTGATGGCGACTTTGGCCAAGGCCGTCTTATCAATGCCATACGTTTCAAAGTAGCGGTTGGCCGCCATGGCAAACAGCGACGGGGCCGTCGTGCCATAGCCCACAACAGGATGGTCGCCAAACGTTCCCAGACCACGCTGACCGGAGTCACGCAGCTTCTCAAAACCCAGCGCCAGGACCACATCATACATCCCGGAGGCAACCGCCATGCACGCATTCCGAAACGCATCCATGCCCGAGGCGCAGTAGTTTTCCACGCGGGTAATCGGGATGTTGAAGAGCTTGAGCGGATCGGCCAAGGCGTTGCCGGCGCTGGCCGAGCTGAGCGTCCCGACCCAGGCGGCTTGAATCTGACTCGGATCGATGCGCGCGTCCGTATACGCGTCGAGCGCGGCCTCGACAATCATATCTTCGGCGCTCTTGTCGTAGTTTTCACCAAACTTACTGCATCCAGCCCCAATCACCGCGACCTTGTCCCGAATATTCATACTGCCTCCTCTCAAAGATGTTCTGTCTTGCCTGTATTAGACTATTCTGCGGGCCGTGCCTTCCAGAAATAATTCTTGATCCCATAGCCTTCATGATATTTGCGAAATGTCAACTCGAGCGGCATGCCGATCTCAACCCGATCGGCCTCACAATCCGTAAGCTGAACAAAGACGCGCCCGCCGCCCTCAAGATCAACCACGGCGTGCGTTGTCGGCGGGTCTGGTGTATCGGTCAAATAGTCGTTCGTAAAGGTAAAGAGCCTTCCCCGCCGCGACAGCTTGACCTCTTCCAGTCCCTCGCGATAGCCACATTCCGTACAGATGCGGTGAATGGGAAACTGGATGACACCGCACGCCGGGCATTTCCCGCCGTACAGGGGCAGAATCTGCTTCTGGTCGCGCAGCAGCACGACCGGGGAGGATTCGTCTTCCGTCGCGTAATCCTTCCGAATCAGCTTCCGAAAGCGGGCGTATTTGCCGTAGGATTGCAGCGTCCGCTTCACCTCAATCTGCGAGTACACGCTCCGGGCCACCTGAAAACCGGCAATCCCGTCCGTGACCCGAAACAGGGCCGCATCACCCCCGTCTCCGTAGCCGGCAACCAGGATCAGATCACCCGGCTTGGCCCGTTCAAGCACCGCGGCCAGCAGGACCAGCGGCTGGGCGGTCCCGGCGTCCCCAACCGTATTCCAAAACGTTTCCTGCACCTGGCTCTTCATATCGAATCCCAGGCTGCGCAGGGCGCCCCGCAGGGCTCTCTGGGTGGGGGCGGCAATGGCCGCGTTGCTAATATCCTTGGCTTCGAGGTTGCATTTTTGCAGCAGGCCCCGAACGGTTTCCGCAATAAAGCGGTTATAGCCGAACTTGTTCTCAAACCCACCGGGAAACGACTTGAGGTAGTCCTGCTCTTCGGTTCGCCAGGTCCCGATAAATTCCTGGCTGACCGTATGGGTGCCAACCAGCTCGGCGATCACATTTTCCGAGCCAATGACCAGGGCACCGCCGGCATCGCCGTAGTTCTGTTCCTGTATCGTGTCCGGCTCCCCCATGCGCGCGTCGCCGGCACACACCAGAAAGAGTTCACCCGCTTTGGCCAAGTCCAAGGCGGTTAAGAGCGCCGAGGTGCCGGCGCGCAGCGAATCCGTAAAATCCATGCTCCGCAGCTCTTTCGCCGTATCCAGGACAGTGGCAACGGTGGCCGCGGCCTGCTTCTCTCGGTAGGGCGAGGTCGTTGAGGCAAAGAAGACCCCGGCGACCTCTTTCGGATTACGCTCGCCCAAAGCGTCTATACTGGCGTTCATGGCCAGGGTCAGGCTGTCCTCATCAAAACTGGCCAGGGCCCGCTCCCCGCCTAAGGACGGGGTGTCCCACTCTTTGGCGATCACATCGCGCGGGAGACGATAGGAAGGGATATACGACCCATACGAAACAATGCCGACCATAGATTCAGCGCTCCGTTTTCTCGTGTGACGCGGCTTAATTGAGCCGGCTCTCCGGTATGCCCGCGCGGGTCATGCAGCCGTCAACCTGGAGGTTGACGCCGTTCACATATCCACCCGCCTGTGAAGCCAGGAACACGCACGGCCAGGCGATTTCGAGACCCGTCCCAAAGCGATTCAGGGCGGTTGAGCCGGTGGCTTTGTCTTGCAGTTCCTTGGTCGGCCACAGGACTTCCTTGACCCCCGGGGTTTCGATCGGACCGGGCGAGATGCAGTTCACGCGAATACCATAGTCGGCCCATTCAATGGCCAGGGAGCGGGTCAAATTGATAATCCCCGCCTTGGCCGCCCCGTAGTGCGACATCGTGGCCGAACCAAACACCCCGGCGTCCGACGAAATATTAATGATGCTGCCGCCGGTCTTCTTTTCCATCATCACCAGGGCCGCGGCCTTGGAAAAGAGGAAGGTACCGTTCAGATTGATGGCCACAATGGCGCCGAACCCATTCGCCGAGATCTCGTGGGCGTTGGCCACAAAGCTCGCTCCGGCGTTATTGATCAAAATATCGACCCGACCCCAGTTTTGGACGGTTTTCTCGATCACCGCCTCGACCTGATCGTTTTTACGCACATCACACACAATAGCGTCAACTTCGCCGCCATCCTTTCTGATCCCTTCCGCAACCGGGCCCAGGTGGTCCATCGTCCGGCTGGTAATCATCACCGGAGCACCACGGCGGCAGAACTCAGCCGCAATTTCCGCCCCGATTCCCGTGCCGCCGCCGGTGACAACAGTGACTTTCCCCGCAATATCAAACGCCGCGTCGGTCATAGTCTTTTTTACTCCCCAGTGTGCGTGTTAGCCAAAAACGCGCAGCCAACTCTGGCCGCCGTCCGTCGTGCGTAAGATGGCTCCATATCCCCCCACAATCCAGCCATGGTCAGCATCGTAGAAATCAACCGCCCGCAGCCAGGTGGCGATGGGCATACCAACACTCGTCGGTTGCCATTCTCCACCCTGAAGGCGCAGAACCCGGCCAGCTCCGCCCACGATCCAGCCGCCTGCGTCAGTGCCAATTAAATGCGGCGCGTATAACGGTTCCGTATCGAACAGGGCTCCACCGGCCTGCCCGATAAAAGTCCAGTGCTGACCGGCATTGGAGGTTGTCGCAACCTTCCCCTCAAGCCCGACAGCCACCCCGTTGTTCGCGTCGGAAAAGGATATCCCAAAGAACGTGGGGAGGTTCAAGGCATCGCTGAATCCCGCCTGTCCGAGCAGGCTGTTCTGCTGCTCCACCCAGTTCTGCCCGCCGTCCGTGGTGTGATAAATCTTGCCAAACTCGCCCACTATCCAGCCCGTATTTTCATCCAGAAACTGCACATCGTAGAAGATGGGGTCCACCAGGGCCAGGGTGGCGTCCGCCCCGACTCCTTCGAGCGAAGGCTGGATATAGCCCGACTCCCAGGACTCTCCGCCGTTGGTGGTCTTCAGATAGGTCGCCCGGTCGGCCGCGGCCCAGCCGTGGCGGGTATCGATAAAAGAAATACCGAATATCGGATCGCCGAGTTGGCTGTCCTGCGGCTGCCAGGTCTCGCCCCCGTCCGTGGAGTGCAGCATGACGCCGTCCTGCCCGCTGATCCAGCCATGCTGGTCGTCAGGAAACGCAATGCTGTACAGGGCGGCATTGATCCCGCTGTCCTTGGCCTGCCAGCTCTGGCCACCATCGGTGGTGAGGAGGATTTTCCCCGCATAGCCGACGACCACGGCTTTTTCGGCCGAGAGCGCCTCCACATCAAAAAATTTATCCGTCAGGGTAATCAGGCTGGTATTCAGCGGAACTTCCTCAATCGCATCACGGCACGCCGAGAAGGCGCTCAGGATACAGACAAGAGCACACAGGAGAGGAATATGTCGCATATCGGCCTACTTCCGCTGGCTGCACCCACTGTCTACCCTCTTCCCCCGTGCTTTGCAACGTGGCTCCGAGCGGCTGTCCGTCCCACCGCCCTTCCGATTGAGCTGTGATTTGGTATAATCCCGCGCGCGATTAAATCGGCACACCATGAGAGGTAAGGAGAGAATATGACCGCAGCAAAAATCACGTGGACCCAGATTGATGAAGCCCCGGCATTGGCAACCTTTGCGCTCCTCCCCATCATCCAGGCGTATACCAAAGGCTCGGGCGTTGAGGTGGAAACCAGCGATATCTCCCTGGCCGGCAGAATCATCGCCAACTTTCCCGACAGGCTGACTGAGGAGCAAAAAATTCCCGATTGTCTGAGCCAGCTCGGAGAGATGACGCAAACGCCCCAGGCGAACATCGTCAAACTCCCCAATATCAGCGCGACCATTCCCCAACTCAAAGACGCGATCAAAGAGTTGCAGGCCAAAGGCTACGCTATCCCCGACTATCCGGAGGAACCCCAGAACGACGCGGAGCGGGCGCTTCAGGCCCGCTTTGCCGTGGTGCTCGGCTCGGCCGTCAATCCGGTACTGCGGGAAGGCAACTCCGACCGCAGGCCGGCCACCTCAGTCAAAAAATTCTTTCAGAAAAATCCCCACAAGATGATGCAGCAGTGGCCGGAGAGCGGCTCCAAGGCCCGGGTGGCCCATATGCAGGGCAGGGATTTCTACGAGAGCGAGAAATCGACCACTCTGGCGGCCGCGACCCGGGCACGGATCGAGTTTGTTGCCGGGGACGGTAGCGTGACCGTGCTGAAAGACGGCCTGGCCCTGCTTGCGGGCGAGGTCATTGATGCCTCGGTCATGAACGTCAAGGCCCTGCGGGCCTTCTTTGCCGAGCAGATGGACGCGGCCAGGAAAGACGGGGTGTTGCTGTCTCTGCACCTCAAATCGACCATGATGAAAGTCTCCGACCCCATCATGTTCGGCCACTGTGTGTCCGTCTATTTCCGGGACGCACTCGACAAGCACGCCGAGGCGCTCAAGGAAATCGGGGCGAACGTCAACTACGGCCTGGCCGATGTGCTGGCCAAGCTCGACCGCCTGCCGGCCGAGAAAAAAGCTGAGATCGAAGCCGATATTGCCGCGGTGTATGAAAAGCGACCGGCGCTGGCAATGGTCAACGCCCGCCGCGGCATCACCAATTTGCACGTGCCGAATGACATCATCATCGACGCCTCCATGCCCAACGTTGTGCGTGACGGCGGCAGGATGTGGAATAAGAACGACGAACTCCAGGATACCATCGCCATGGTGCCGGACCGCTGCTACGCGACCATGTATAAGGAAATTCTCGAAAACGCCAAACAGCACGGGCAGTTTGACCCGACCACCATGGGCAACGTCTCCAACGTCGGCTTGATGGCGCAGAAAGCCGAAGAGTACGGCTCGCACGACAAGACCTTTGAAGCCCCGGCTGACGGCACCCTGCGCGTTGTGGATGCAGCCGGGACCACTCTGCTTGAGCAGTCCGTCGAAGTCGGCGATATCTTCAGAATGAGCCAGACCAAGGATGCCCCGATCCGCGACTGGGTCCGCCTGGCGGTATCACGCGCAAAGGCATCTGGGTCGCCAGCGATTTTCTGGCTGGACGAGAACCGCGGACACGATACGCAAATCCTCAAGAAGGTGAACGCCTATCTGCCGGAGCACGACACCACGGGTCTGGACCTGCGCGTGATGAAACCGCAGGAGGCCATGCGCTTTTCCCTGGAACGGATTCGGAGGGGGGAAAACACGATTGCGGTGACGGGCAATGTCCTGCGTGACTATCTGACCGACCTGTTCCCGATTCTCGAACTGGGCACCAGCGCCCGGATGCTGTCCATCGTGCCGCTGATGAAAGGCGGCGGCCTGTTCGAGACCGGCGCGGGCGGCTCCGCTCCCAAGCATGTGCAGCAATTCGTGCAGGAAGGCCACCTCAGATGGGATTCCCTCGGCGAGTACTGCGCCCTGGTGCCCTCGCTTGAGCTGATCGCGGCAAACACCAAAAATGAAAAAGCCGCGCTGTTTGCGGAAACGCTTGACCAGGCCATCAGCACCTACCTGGAAAACTCGCGCTCCCCATCCCGCAAGGTGAACGAAATCGACAACCGGGGCAGCACCTTCTATCTGGCTCTATACTGGGCCCAGGCCCTGGCCGCCCAGACCAAAGATACGGCCATACAGGCCCGCTTTACCGGGGTGGCAAAACAGCTCGAAGAGCAGGAAGCCACGATTACCGCAGAACTGCTGGCCGCCCAGGGCGAGCCGGTCGATATCGGCGGCTATTACGTGCCCGACCCGGAAAAGACCAGCCAAGCCATGCGGCCCAGCGCGACCTTTAACGCCATTATTGACGCGCTGTAAAACACAGCCGGACTGCTCGTACTGACCAAAGCTGAGATGGAGGGACCGCCCTCCCCTCGGCTCAAGACATGCAATCCGGTAGTGTTTGGCATATTGAGCAGCGGGCGGTGCGAGTTGCCCGCGTTTCTCTCCTCGTCCCATCTTCCGGAGGAGTCGTTCGCGGCGGTGCGAAGCAATTCAAGGTCATCGAGACCGCATAGAGATATATGAAATACAAAAAAATCGAACATCTCATCGAGACCAAACGGGCTCTAATCGGCTGCACAGATAAGAATCTGAAAAAATTGAAACGTGGAATAGACGCGTGTGAGAAGAAACTCAATGATGAGGCTGTTTGGACGTTTTTGGCGGTCTTGCCCTATCTGGGCGCGGACGAGGGATTGGACGAACTGTTCCGTATACTAACCGGTAGCAAGGCATCGGTACCGATACAGAAGCTCTGGGTGGAGGCACTGCCCGACCCTCCCAGGGAAAGAGAGAGGCATACACACCTCGACCTAGCCCTTGGAGGAATAACGGATAGAAACGGCACGGAGAACGGCATCAAGTATTGTCCCGCTTTCGGAGATCAGGTGTGTTTCTGCGAGATGAAGTGGGAATCTGACATTAGCACGAGTGTGACCTACAGTTTACGCCGTAACCAAATCGCCCGTGTCATCGACAACCTCATCAGTTTCCAGGACGCTCAGCAAAACAGACCGAAAGAGTTCTATTTCACTCTTATTACCCCAAAGGTATTTAAGCAGGAAAAAGGTCCGTACTCCCGATTGTACGGTTACAAGATGAAAGAGTATCGGGATCGGTATAGCGGGATTCAGTCTTTGCAAAGCGATCTCAACTTCAATCTGAAAGCCAGAAATACGGCTGACTGGAAATGCCCGGATCAGAGTACGATGGGCGATATATTGAATAGACTGGTGATCAAGCATGCGAGTTACGAAAAAATCATTGAGAATGCCCCGGACAGCGAGGCAAAGACAGAAGCAGGTGCGCTCCTCCATAAGGGTCTTGAAACGATAGAAAGCAAATACAACTAATTATGGTCCTGTTTCGGATATCAGCCCCGCGCCGCTGCCCGGTGCAACCGATCCATGATTGCCCGACCCAGGCCGGTCTCAGGAACGGATTCGATGACGACTCGATCCAATTCGGAGGCGTCCAGCCGCCGGAGCGCGGCAAACAGGTGGGCCGCCGCGTCGAGCAGATTCCCGTCCTCTGACAGTGTTTCCGTTCTCGTATAGCCACGGGCATCGGACCGGGGGGTAAGACTGAGCAGCCCGAGCCGTTCGCCAGCCTCGGGCTGAGGCAAAGCCTCCCCAGGCTTCAGCAAAAGAACAGGGACGCGCGGCGCATAATGCGACGGCAGCGTTCCCGGCGAACGCTTATCCGTTTGGGTTGGCTCACCCATGTGGACCGGGCCGATGACCGACTCGATCTGTTCGAGCGTTACGCCCCCAGGCCGGAGCAGCACGGCCTGTTGCTCGGTCAACGCACAGACCGTTGACTCCACGCCGACCGGGCACGGACCGCCGTCAATAATCAGATCGACCGCATCCCCGAGCGAGTCGCGCACATGCGCCGCAGTCGTTGGGCTGACGTACCCAAACGGGTTGGCACTCGGGGCCGCAATCGGGAAATCGACGGCCCGCAGGAGCGCCAGGGCAACCGGGTGCGCCGGCATGCGAAGCGCAACCGTCCCCAGCCCGGCAGTGACCAGGTCCGGAATAATGGACCGTTTGGGCAGAACAAGCGTCAACGCGCCCGGCCAGAAGGCGTCCATGAGCTGCCGGGCGCGTTGATCAAGGGCGGTGACATATTTTGCAGCGGCTTCTTTGTCCCCAATATGGACAATCAGCGGGTCAAACTCGGGCCGGTTCTTGGCGGCAAAGACTTTGGCAACCGCCTTTTCGTTCAGCGCATTCGCGCCCAGGCCGTAGACGGTTTCCGTGGGGAAGGCCACGATATCTCCGGCCCCGAGCCGTTCGGCCGCACGAAGAATCGTCCGCGGGTCGTTGCCGTCGAGAATATGGGACATCACATTAGGGATTGGGGGCTTGGGCTTGGGGATTGGGGGCTCCAACCCCCAACCTCCAATTCCTAACTCCCGTCTTTCTCGGGTGTCAGATAAGTATAGCTCCCCAAGACGGCTTCGTATTCTCTGAGCAGGTCTTCCTCCGCTTCGGCCGGGACTCCCGTTTGCTCAGCGCCTTCGCGTATGCGGGTGCGGAATGCGGCGAGGAGTTCTTCTCGCTCGTAGCGAAAAATATGGAGGACGTCTTCTACCGTATGACCCGGAATGATCTCGGTGATCTGCGCTGTACCGTTCTCATCAATCACGACCGAGACATCGTGGACGTGGCCAAAGAGATTGTGGTAGTCACCCATGACATCCTGATACGCGCCCGTAAAAAACACCCCCAGATAATACGGCTCTCCGTTCAAGGCGTGGAGTTCCAGATACTCCTTGATGTCCCGCAGGTCCACAAAATTATCGACCTTGCCGTCCGAGTCGCAGGTGAGATCCGCCAAATAGCCCCTCCGCTCAGGAATCTCGTTCAGCCGGTGAATCGGCATGATGGGAAAGAGCTGTTCGAGCGCCCAGGAATCGGGAATGGACTGAAAGACGGAAAAATTACAAATAAATTTATGCGCCAGGCGTTGCTCCAGGTCTTCAAACTCCTCGGGCATATGCTTGACCGCCTTGGCAAACTTGAGTGCCCGTTCGCACGTGCCCCAGAAGAGTTCCTGACCCAGCCCACGGTCCTCCAGCGAGAGATAGCCAAGATTGAAGAGCGAAAACATTTCTTCGCGCTGCTCCAGGATGTCGTGATAATACTCACGGTAGTTCTTGGCGTTCGTCCCGGTATAGATATCGTACATCTCCTGTATGACTTCCGGCCGGCTCTCATAGTCATCGACCCGCACCGGGCCGTTCGAGAGCCCGATTTCATCGACGCTATTGAAGACCAGCATGGCATGCGGCGCGGCGATCATCCGTCCGGTTTCCGTCAGCACGGTGGGCTCTTCAACCCCTTCGCTCTCACACACCTCTTTGATCGAGTAAATAATATCGTTGGCATACTCCTGGACAGAGTAATTGACGCTCGACTCCGAAGCCGTGCGGGAGCCGTCATAATCAATACCCAAGCCGCCACCCACGTCGAGACAGGTGAGCTGCGGACAGAACTGGCGCAGCTTGGCATAGGTGCGGGCCGCCTCCTTGACCGCGTACTTCACCCGCCTGATCTCCGTGACCTGTGAGCCAATGTGAAAGTGCAGCAGGCTCAGACAGTCGAGCATGTCGGCTTCTCGGAGGGAACGAATACATTTGAGGAGGTCGGTTGTGGTGAACCCGAACTTGGACAAATCACCGCTCGATTTCTCCCATTTCCCGCTCCCACGGGCCGACAATTTAAGGCGGAGGCCAATACGCGGGCGGATGCCGAAACGTTGGCTACACGCCAGCAGCGCGTGCAGCTCAAAGATGCTCTCCACCACAATAAAGACGCGCTTGCCGATCTGCATGCCAATCAGAGCCAGTTTGATATAGCCCGCGTCCTTCACCCCATTGCAGATAATGGGCGAGTGCCGATTGTCAGTCAGCGCCAATGCAACGGCCAACTCGGCCTTGCTGCCAACCTCAAGACCGGCCTGGTACGGGTCTCCAAAGCGGAGGACGTCCAGCACCACTTCTTTCTTCTGGTTGACCTTGATGGGATAGGCCGGGATGTAGTCCTTGTTGTAGCCGAATTCCTTGATGGCAGACTCAAAGGCTCCGGCCAGAATGTTCAGCTGATGCTGGATAATCTGGGGGAAACGCAGCACAACCGGCGTAGCAATGCCCTGGTCTCCGAGTCGGGCAACCAAATCTTTCAGTGGGGTGTGAGCGGGCTGCGACGTGGGGAAAGCACACACGACTTCCCCGTTGTCATTCACCCGGAAGTACTCACTGCCCCAGTTCCGAATGCCGTACAGGGCGATGGTCTCTTCCAGCACCGTTTGGGCAGACAAGGCTCGGCTGTCCACAACCGTCACCTCGGCTCCCCACGCCGGTGTCAGGGAAAGCGGTCTGGCTTCCTGGGGTTCGCTCTTGGTCAGACGAGTCATGAAAGACACCCACCTTCGTCAGTCGTATATCTGGTACGCTGTTGCTCTCTCAGCAAATGCGGGACAACGAATTCTATGACAGTTGAGTTGTGACGGATACGAGTAAACTGAAGCTGACGAGTGATACTCGACGGGAGCATTTCACCCAAAGGCGAGCTACTGCGGAAAAAACAGGGAAAACAATGAGTTTGACCAATGTTCGGGATCGCAATCTGTCTATAATTTCCAGCCCGTCCTCCAGCCCGTCCACTTATATAGTGATTTTCACATTTCGTGTCAAAAGTTCAGCCGCGAGGGTGGCATTGAGCCCGGAAACGCCATCCCTTACAATTTCTCCCGTCATGACAGCGACTCCTTCCTCCGCTCACACCCAGCAGGTCATCCTCGGCCTGGTGCAGATGGCGTGTAGCGACCGGCCAGGCGCCAACCTGGACAAGGCTATTGCCGCTATCCAGGGGGCTGCCCGGCAGGGGGCACAGATTATCTGCCTCCAGGAATTGTTCGGGTCACGCTATTTCTGCCAAAGCGAAGACGTTGAGCAGTTCGCTCTGGCCGAGCCCGTCCCCGGACCCACCACCGAGCGCCTGAGCCAACTCGCCGCTGCCCATCAGGTCGTCCTGATCGTGCCCATATTTGAGAAAAGGGCAGAGGGGATTTTTCATAACACCGCGGTGGTGATCGATGCCGACGGGTCGCTCCTCGGCCAGTACCG
Organism: Candidatus Binatota bacterium; assembly: GCA_011523265.1. Lineage (GTDB taxonomy): Bacteria > Desulfobacterota > Binatia > Bin18 > Bin18 > Bin18. The sequence goes on along the minus strand of WTHD01000520.1, from coordinate 2,036 downwards.
TAAGATGCATATCCCGGATGACCCGCTCTATTACGAGAAGTTCTACTTTACCCCCGGCGACCTCGGATTTCGGACCTTCCACACCCGCTACGCGCGGATTGGGGTGCTCATCTGCTGGGACCAGTGGTTTCCCGAGGGCGCGCGGCTCACCGCGCTGAGCGGCGCCCAGCTCCTGTTTTACCCGACCGCTATTGGCGACCATCCGGACGACGGGGCCGAAGAGCACCAAACGCAGCGGGAAGCCTGGCAGATCATGCAGCGCAGCCACGCAATCGCCAACGGGCTGTACGTCGCCGCGGTCAACCGCGTCGGCCAGGAGGGAGCGCTGAATTTCTGGGGCACCTCCTTTGTCAGCGACCCGTTCGGTCGCATCCTCAAGCAGGCGAGTGCGGACGACGAGGAAACCCTGATTGTTCCGTGCGCGCTCGACCAGCTTAATACCACGCGTCAGTATTGGCCGTTTTTCCGCGACCGCCGGATTGACGCCTACGCCGACCTGACCCGGCGTTTTCTTGACTCCTAGCTCCGCCGCGAGTCGTTCACGCGTATCAACGCCCGGTCCGTTCGTATGACTTCTCCCCAGCCCACACCCGCCCAGCTCAGCTTTCGGATGCCCGCGGAATGGGAACCGCACGCCGCCACCTGGCTGGCCTGGCCGCATAATCGGGACACCTGGCCCGGCATGGACTCGGCCATTGCCGCGGTATACGTCCAGATGATCGCCGCCCTGCACCGGGACGAACGGGTGCATATTTGTGTGAATGACCCCGAGACCGCAGGGCACGTCCGCCATACGCTTGAAGCTGCTGGAGTGGACCTTGCTCGTATTGGCATATACGAGATTCCGACCAACGATGCCTGGACTCGGGATCACGGCCCGATCTTTCTGACCCGTCAGCACGGGCAGATAATCGAACTCGGTCTGACAGACTGGACGTTTAACGCCTGGGGGGCCAAATACCCGCCCTGGGACCTGGACGACCGCGTTCCGGAACGCATTGCCCAGTACCTCAACCTGAGCTCGTTTACTCCGGACATGGTGCTTGAAGGCGGGTCCATTGATGTCAACGGCCGGGGCATGCTGCTGACGACCGAGTCCTGCTTACTCAATTCCAATCGCAATCCGACGCTCACCCGCTCCGATATTGAGCCCATCCTGAGAGAATTTCTCGGGGCTCACCACATTGGCTGGCTGGGCGAGGGGATCGTCGGGGATGATACGGACGGCCATGTGGACGACATCGCCCGGTTCGTCAATCCCACGACCGTGGTGTGTGCGGTCGAAGACGATCCAACCGACATGAACTACAAACCGCTCCAAGACAATCTGCGCCGGCTGCGGTCCATGCGCGACCAGGACGGACAACCGCTCCGCGTGGTGCCGCTCCCCATACCCGGTCCGGTGGAGGCTGAAGCCGAACGTCTGCCGGCCAGTTATGCCAATTTCTATATCGCCAATCGCACCGTACTGGTCCCCACCTATAACCATCCCCATGACCGCACCGCCCAGGCTATCCTCCAAGAGCTGTTTCCGGAGCGGCGCATCCGGGGGATTCCGTGTCGCGAGCTTGTGATCGGTCTGGGCGCCCTGCACTGCGTCACCATGCAGCAGCCGGCGTATGACCGGAATTATCAACCGACATAAATATGTACATATCTTGCTCGATCAAGGATAAATTGAAGAGACAACGGACGCATCGACAGGAAATGAAATGGCTGCTGATTCCACGGCTGTGAGCCAAGAAATCCGACAGGAAGTGGAGCGATTGCGCGCGGAGTTAGCGGTTCATAATCATCGTTACTACGTCCTTGACGAGCCGCTCATCAGCGACGCCGAATATGACCAACTCTTTCGGCGCCTAGTCGACCTGGAAGCCGCGTATCCCGAACTGCACGACCCGGCCTCCCCCACCCAGAAGGTCGGCGCTCCGCCGCTGGCAGCGTTTGCCCAGGTCCGCCATAGCGTGCCGATGCTGTCGCTGGCCAACGTCGTCTCCCGAGCGGAGCTACAGGAATTTCATCAGCGGGTCCAACGT
>WTHD01000422.1 GCA_011523265.1 Candidatus Binatota bacterium | reverse complement strand
GGTCTTTGCCGACACCCGGACGGACCGGTTGGCCATCCATAAAGTGCCGACGTCTCCAGACGATCCTTCTCTGGGAGTCATGCGCGCGATCACCGAGCTGTGCCACCACCAGACCATCCCGCTCGACAGTATCGCTCTGATCTACCACGGGACTACGATCGCAACCAATGCCCTGCTGGAATATAAAGGCGCGACCGCGGGCATGATGACCACCCAGGGTTACCGCGATATTCTCCATATCGGGCGCCACCAGCGGCCCCATCACTACTCCATCCAGCAGGAGATTCCCTGGCAGGACCGCCCTCTGGTCCGCCGCCGCCATCGCAAGGGCGTTCCGGAGCGGCTCGTTCCGCCGCATGGTGAGGTCCTGATTCCGCTCGATGAAGCCGCGGTCCGTCAGGCGGCCCGCGAGCTCAAAGACGCCCGGGTTGAATCCATCGCCGTCTGTTTTTTGTTCTCGTACCTCAACGCCGAGCATGAAAATCGCGCCCGTGAGATCATTCTCGAAGAATACCCCGAGGTCTTTGTCACCACCTCGGCCTCCCTCTCCCCCCAGTTCCGCGAGTTTGAACGGTTTACCACGACCGCCATTAACGCTTTTATCGGCCCCACCGTCCACCGCTATATTTCGCAATTGGAGCAGCGCTTACGCAGCGCCGGGATTGGGGCCGAGCTGCGTATCATTCGCTCCAACGGCGGGCTGGCCACCCCCCGGGTGGTTGCCCAAAAGCCCGCCCTGACTTTGCTGTCCGGCCCAGCCGCGGGCGTGCTCGGCGGAGCCTGGACAGGCGAGCGGTCGCAGCGCACCCGGCTCATTACCTTTGATGTGGGCGGCACCAGCGCCGATATCGGCGTGGTGACGGACGGGCAATTCAGCGAAGCCACGGCCCGCGATACCTGGATAGCCGGCTATCCGGTTCTGGTCCCGATGATCGACATCCACACCATTGGCGCTGGCGGCGGCAGCATTGCCCATATTGACTCAGGCGGAGGTTTTCGGGTCGGACCGCACAGTGCCGGCTCCCAGCCGGGCCCGGCGGCCTATGGTCGCGGGGGAACCCAGCCCACGGTCACGGACGCCAATATCCTCCTGGGTCGGCTGGACACGGAAAATTTTCTCGGCGGTGCCATGGCGCTTGATGCCGCAGCCGCCGGGCGGGCCATTCATGCTTTGGCCGATCCGCTTGGGTTGTCGGAACTGGAGGCTGCCGAAGGGATCGTGACGATTCTCAATAGTAATATGGCCAATGCCATACGCTCGCGCACCGTACAGAAAGGCATTGACCCGCGCGCCTACGCGCTGGTCGCCTTTGGCGGGGCCGGTCCGCTCCACGGCGCGGAGGTCGCCCGCCTGCTGGGCGTTCCGGAGTGCATCATCCCTCCCTACCCCGGTATTACCTCGGCCGTTGGCCTGCTGACTACGGATGTCAAATACGATGCGACCCGGACCGCCTTTCAGGTCTCGACCGCTTTTGATCTGCCCCGGCTCAACGCGGCGTTTACGCAAATGCAAAACGAACTGCACCAACAGTTCAGCGACGACGGTATCGCCCAGACCGCAGTCACGTTTACGCGTTTTGCCGATGTGCGCTACGTCGGCCAGGGCTATGAGCTGCGGGTCGCCGTGCCCGAGGGTCCACTCGATGCCGCCGCGCTCGACCGCATTACTGAGCGTTTTCACCGGCAGCACGAGTTGGAGTACGGTCATTTCTTCGTAGACAGCCCGATTGAAATCGTGACCATCCGTCTGGTCGGAGTTGGCCAGGCGCAGAGAATCCACGCCGCGTCTTCATCCGGTTCCGGCTCGCTCCAGGCCGCGCTGGTCAAAACCCGGCCGTCGGTGTTTCGGGTTCAGAACGAGTTGCGCAGTCTGGAGACTGCCTTTTACCGGCGAGAACGGCTCCCGGTCGCAGAGGTGGTTGCCGGTCCGGCGGTCATCCTGCAAACAGACTCGACCACCGTGGTTCCGCCGGATTGTACTTTTCAACTCGACCCCCACGGGAATCTGCTCATTCAGATAGGAGGGGCAGCATGAGGACCCCAGCAGACAACGCCCCTAATGGCCACGACATTGATCCGATTACGGCCAGCGTCATCCTGGGTGCGCTGGAGAATATTGCGGTGGAGATGGGCTATAAGCTCATGCGCATGTCGTATTCGAGCATTATTCGGGAGTCCGAGGATTTCGGCACCGCCCTGGTCAATGCGCGTGGCGAACAATTATGCGAGTCAAAGCAGAGCACCCCCCTCCAGTCCGGCCCGATTCCCGGCTATGTGCGCGGGATGCTCGACGCGCTCGCCAAGCGGGAAGAGTCTGTCCTGCCCGGCGACGTCATCATGCATAACGATCCGTACGGCGGGGCCAGCCACGGCCCGGATGTCGGGTTTTGCGTGCCGGTTTTCTACCGGGGTGATCTGGTCGGGTTTTCCGTCACCACGGCTCACCACCTCGATATCGGCTGTCAGACCCCGGGCAGCACCGGCATTGTCGAGGCGTTTGACGCCTATGCCGAGGGTTTGCAGTTCAAGGCGATCAAGGTGTACGAGCAGGGCAACCGGAACGCCGCGGTGTGGCAATTGTTGCGCGATAACATCCGCATCTCCGATCTGGTGGTGGGCGATATGGAGGCCCAGATCGCAGCCTGTCGCATCGGTGCCGAACGCTATATCGAACTCATCGAGCGCTACGCGCTCCACACGGTCGAAGCGGCTTGCGCCTCCCTGTTTGATTACTCCGAGCGCTTGATGCGGCAGGCCATCGAACAGATTCCGGACGGCAGCTATACGGCCACCGGCCATATGGACGGCTATATTGACGATCCCGACCCAGGTCGGCGCAACCTGCCCATTTGCGTGACCCTGACGGTCAGCGGATCGGAGCTGAGCGTAGACCTGACCGGCACCGCACCGCAGGTGTCGGATCGGCCCATCAATATGCCCCTGGTTGGCACGGTTGACGTGGCCATCTGGCTGGTGCTGCGCTCGGTCCTGCTCGACACCGAAATCTATGGCGACCTGCCGCAAAACGCCGGACTCTACCGGCCCATTCAGATCATTGCGCCGCGCGGCACGCTGGCCAACCCTGTTTTTCCGGCACCGACCATTGCCCGTTTTGTCACCGGCAACGTCTTAAGCGATACCGTCATGAAGGCCCTGGCCCAGGCCGTTCCCCGCCAGGTCAGTGCCGGCATCGGCAACCTCAAGGCCATTGCCTCCAGCGGGATGCGGCAGAATAACAGCCCTTGGGTGCATCTGGAAATTTTTGAGGGCAGCTACGGCGGCCGGTACGGTCACGACGGCATGGACACCGTTGATACGCTGTATGCCAACACCCGTAATAACCCCATTGAAGACGTTGAGTCCCACGTGCCGCTCCGGGTCGAACGCTACGAGCTACGCGAGGATGCGTGTGCGCCTGGGCAGTGGCGGGGCGGTATGGGGTCAATCAAGGAGCTGCACTATCTGAGTGACGGCGGCACGTCGGTCGAGGCCGACGGTTTTGTCTATGGCGCTTGGGGGTTTGACGGAGGCAGCACGGGCATCCCCGGCACCCTGACCTTGAGAACCCTGGATAACGAAGAAATCGCTCTGCCCTCAAAAGTTCCCTATCGCGGCGTCAAAGCCGGAGAGCGTCTGATCACCATTGGTGCTACCGGCGGCGGCTACGGCGACCCCTTCCGGCGCGACCCGCAGCAGGTCCTGGAAGATGTATTGGACGAATACTACACCCGAGACACCGCCCGGCAAGAATATGGCGTCGTCATCAGTGAGGATATGCAGTTGGACCGTGAGGGGACGGAGCAGCTTCGACGCGAGCAGAAAACACGCTCATGAAGGCACGGGGATGCCGAGTTGCTTGCAAATCCGCGCAGCCGTGAATTCGAGAATCTCACGATGACGCGGAACCGAAGTACGGCGATTGGTGGCCGGATTCTCCCAGATGGAATGTTCTCCCCCCTCCCGCACGAATCGGCATCCGTGTTGACTCAAGTGTCTCAGCAGATCGCGCCGTTTCATGGTGCGGGCGATTGGGGAACGATTCTGACATGAGACGCCGCAGTCAACAGCAGGTGAATAGGCTCTTCCAGGTCAGCCTCCGGATCGGTCAGTGAGGGGTCGGGCTGGGGTAAAGGCTCACCCCGCAGCAGATTCGTCTCGGCCATGTCCGCCAGCGCGCTTGCCAGCAACCGTCGGGCTTCCTCCAGGGTTGCGCCACAGGTGATCGTGCCCGGAAAATCCAACACTTCGGCATGGATGCCGTGATCGAGGAATTTATACAGGGCTTTATACGTCAACATGTTTTACCCGTTATAGAGGATGAGACTGATTGATGCATTGTGTCAAAAACATAACCCCCGAGCCGATAGGGGCGGCGCGCTTATCCCAGCGCCCCGTCAATATGGACCTTGCGGTATGAAAACAGCCACTGACCCTCGTGTTTGACCAGCCGGTCTTCGTACTCCCCGGCCATGGCTACCCGGCTGCCGCCCTCCTTGGTGGTTGAGGTCAGCAGCAAAAAACACTTCGAGCGGGCCGTATCGCCCTCCACCTCGGTCAGAATATTGGTCACATAGTGGCGCAGCTTGGGACTCTCGGCCGCCAGCCGTTTGACCTCGGCGGTAAAGCGGTCGAGCTCCCGATGGGCGTCAAATTTGCCGATCACCCCGTCAAAGACGCCGTCCGGAGCAAAGCAGTCTGCCCAGCCCTGATAGTCTTCGTGATCAATAGCGAAATTATACCGCGCGATCAGCTCGGCGATGGCCGTTTTGTCCCGGTCGTGTTGTTCTTCGGTCATGTCGCTTCCTCCAAAGTTCTCCTCAAACGCTTTTCCCGATGTCTCTTGGTGGGATTGGGGTGATTCCGAGCTGCATAGGTGAAGCCTGAGGGCATCGGGCCAACAGTCCACTCCCTAAACAAAACATCACAAAAGTCAACCTGGCGACCGCTCGCCATGAGCACTGGGACGCGCTCAGAAAGCGCGGGATGGACTCTCACGTATCCTGGAGAGAGACGGTCGGCTTACGCTACACCAAGCCGGTCTACGGGACTTGACGAAGCGTAACGTTTATCGTTACGCTTCGTTCGTGATCAAGACCTTCGCCGACAAGCACACCGCAGCGGTCTTTGCGGGTCACGCCGTTCGTGGCTTACCCATGTAGATGCAGCGACGGGCACGGGCGAAGCTCCTGGCGATTGAGGCCGCCGCTCAGCTTGATGATCTGCGGGTACCGCCCGGTAATGGATTGGAAGCATTACGGGGCGATCGGCGAGGGCGGTATAGCCTGCGTATAAACGACCAATGGCGTATCTGTTTTGTCTGGCGCGCTGGTGATGCCTGGGAGGTCGAGATCGTTGACTACCACTGAGGAGCGAGGATGACATGACTATCAAGCGTAGCGATGTGGACCGAGGACAGGTGGATTTCTCGGATGTGACATCCGGGCGGCGGCTACCGCCGGTCCATCCTGGCGAGATTCTTCGTGACGAGTTCCTAGTGCCGCTAGACCTCAGCGTGTACCGGCTCGCCCAGATACTCAAAGTATCCCGGCCGCGGTTGAACGAAATCGTGCATGGCCGCCGGGCCGTGACAACTGATACCGCGCTCCGCCTGGGGTGCTATTTCGGGACGACACCAGAGTTCTGGCTCAATCTTCAGACCCGTTATGATCTTGATGTCGCCGCGCATACGCTGCGGCGCAAAATCGAGCGGGAGATCGCCCCGCGCGCGGCGTGACGCGGCGGGACGGGTGCCAGCGGGGAGTCGACGGAAACGCGCTCAGAAAGCGCGGGATGGACTTTCACGCATTTCCGTGAGATAGCCTTGTCCCATAAGGCTCTCTCCATGCAACTCAATCACGCCCGTCTGCTGAATAGCCTCACACAACTCGCCCAATTTGGAAAAGTTGAGACCGGGGTGAATCGGCTGTCCTTTACGCCCGAAGATCGAGCCGCGCGGCAATGGCTGGTCGAACAGATGCGCGAGGCCAGCCTGGATGCGGAGATCGACGGGATTGGGAATGTCTACGGGCGAACACGCGGGGTGGACACCGCCGTGCTGATTGGTTCGCATACCGACTCCGTACCGAAAGGCGGCTGGCTGGATGGCGCGATGGGGGTGCTGTACGGCCTGGAGGTCGCCCGGGCGCGGAACGAATCGAATACTCTGTCCGGCCTTGGTGTTGACGTGATCTCCTTTGCCGATGAAGAAGGAACGTACCGGGCCCTGGCCGGCAGCTTGTCGTTTTGCGGCGAGTTGTCGGACGCGGATATGGAAGGTGCAAAAAATACGCACGGCGTCTCGCTCACACACGCTCTGACCGAAGCCGGCTATGCCGGACAACCCCGCGCCCGGATCGATCCGAGTCGCCATCTGGCCTATTTTGAAGGCCATATTGAACAGGGGCCGCGGCTTGAGGTCGAAGGACAAAAAATCGGTCTGGTGACCGCCATCGTCGGTATTCGCCGCAGCCGCATCACCTGTACCGGTCAGGCCGACCACGCCGGCACAACACCGATGCATTTACGTAAAGACGCCGGGGCCGTCCTGATTCGTCTCTGCGCCGACCTGCTCAACCGGTTTGCAAATGCCGGCAGCGAGCTGAGCGTATGGAATCTAGGCCATATTGTTTTTGAACCGGGCGCCGGCAATGTCGTGCCCAGTTCGGCCCAGGTCCTGGTCGAGTTCCGCGACCCCCGGCCGGAAGTGCTTGACCGTCTGGAGGCTGAGATCAATGCGGCGGTCGCCGAGTTTCATGGACAACAGGGCGTCGGTGCTGAGGTGGCCCATCTGCTAAGCATCACCCCGGCGGATATGGACGCCACCCTGGTCGATACCATTGAGGCTGCGACCCGGCAGCGGGCCATCCCTGCCCTGCGTATGCCCAGCGGAGCCGGGCACGATGCCATGGTCCTGAGTCGCTACGTCCCAACCGCCATGCTTTTTATCCCCAGTATCGGCGGCCGCAGCCACGATGTCGCCGAGGACACCAGTGCGGAAGATATCTGTCTGGGAGCAGATATTCTGGCTGATACGGTGGCATTACTGGCCCGTCAGAAAGGACTGGCATGAAGATCAAGATCATCAATCCCAACACCTCCGAGGAAATGACGCGCGCAATCGGCGCGGCCGGCGAGTCGGTGGCCCGGCCGGGCACCCAGATCACGGCGGTCAGCCCCCGATTCGGGCCGGCCTCCATCGAGTCCTACTACGATGACTATCTGAGTATTCCCGGTCTGCTCGAAGAAATTCAAAAGGGAGAGGCCGAACGGTGCGACGCCTATATTATCGCCTGTTATGGCGACCCAGGCCTGCACGCGGCGCGTGAATACACTACCAAGCCGGTGGTCGGCATCGCCGAAGCCTCTCTGTATATGGCCTCCATGCTGGCGGCGCGCTTCTCTATTGTGACGGTGATTCCGCGGACACGCACCATGCTCGAAGAAATGGTCGCCGGGTATGGCTTTCGGGAAAAAGTGGTGAGTATCCGTACCTCTCCGCTGTATGTGCTTGATGTGGAAAAAGACCCGACCGGGGCGCTCGAAAAGCTGCGCCTCGAAGCGCGTCGGGCGCGGGACGAAGACGATGCCGAGGCTATTCTACTCGGCTGTGCCGGGTTTACCCAGTTTGCAGATGAGCTGGAGCGAGAACTTGAGATACCCGTCCTTGACGGCGTGGTATGTGCCGTCAAGATGGCCGAGTCGCTGGTCGAACTGGGCAAGACCACGAGCAAATATAAAACCTACCGCCCGCCGGAGAAGAAGGCCTACACCGGCATCTTCAAGCATTTTGGCCGCACGTAGGGCCATCCCCTCTCCCCTCCTCGACGTGTGATGCATATTGTGGCGTGAGCCTCTCGGGACCGGTCCGGCGGCCCCCGCCTCGGGCCACTCGCCCTCCCGCTGCCTGGGAGAGCGGCCATCTTGGCCGCTTGCGGGCTGGAAGCCCGCACTCCTGGCCCCCTGTCGTGGCTTGAGCAATAGTATTTTACCAGCCTGATCTGACGAGTTATATTGCATCGATGCGATCCGCATATTCTACTGACGAAGCCAAGGCGCAATTCTCGGAGATCATCCGGCAGGTGCGTCAGGGAAAAACCATCACGGTTTCTTATCGTGGGGAGCCCGTGGCCGAGATTCGCCCGTTCCAACGGGGACCGGAAACGATCGAAAAGCGTCTCGTGGAGTACGAACGCCGGGGCCTCCTGGCTCGTCCAAGCGGGCAAAGGCAACCGCTCAAGGCCGTGGCGCGACGAAGCGGCGCACTCAGACGCTTTCTCGCCGAGCGAGGCACATGAGCGTCGCCTATGTCGATCAAGTCCCGTAGGTCGGATTAGCGTAGCGTAATCCGACCGCCCCATCAGAGCGGCTGAAGCAGCGTACCGGGCAGCCCGCCCTGGTGGACGTTGTCCGAAAAAACGATGTTGCCACCGACAATGGTATGCTGGACGCCGGTGGCCCGTTCAATCAGACGGGGCTTCTCTCCCGGCAGGTCGTTGACCCATTCGGGCGGCTGCGGACCGATCGTCTCGGGATCAAAAATAACGAGGTCCGCATCAAGGCCCGCGGCAAGACGGCCCTTCTTGGGCTGATTGAGAAACCGTGCCGGCTCCGAGGTCAGACGGCGCACGCCCTCCTCAAGCGGCATGGCCTGGCGTTTTCTCACCCACTCCCCGAGCAGATAGGTTGGCACCCCGGCGTCGCAATGCTGGTCCACGTGCGCTCCGGCATCGGACAGGCCGATGAGACAGTCGGGATGGGTGATCAGCTCGCGCACTTCGTCAGGATTGGTGTTGATGACCGAGAGCGTAATGCCCATCTCCAGGTTTTCGTCAATGGCCAAATCCAGAATCGTATCAACCGGGTCGCTGTGCGTTTCCGCGGCAATGTCCGCGATGCTTTTGTTCAAGTGTCGGGTGTTATGGTCTTTCGTCACCTTGACCACGTGAACCTGATTCCACTGGTTGGTGAAAATGGCGCCGCCGATTTGCAGGTCCTGGCGAAAGGCCGCGCGAAACTCCGGCTTCCGGTAGAGCGCGATCTGTTCCGCAACCGGTCGATTGAACGCCTCCTTCCACGACGGCAGGCTGGCAAAGATAAAGGGCACCTTGAGAGTGTAGTACTGCTGAATGGGGCGTGGGGTAACTTGGGGTGGAATCCGCAGCCCTTTGTCGAAAAAGGGTTGGAGGCGATCGAGGGCCGACCGGTAGACACCAGGTTTATCCGACCGTCCCAGGAGCGCCAGCCAGGTGACCGGGCGCTGGCTGGCTTCGGCCATGGCCAGCAGCAAGGCCAACTCCTCGTCGGTCAACACGCTCACGCTCCGGGTCAGCGCGATCTCGATGACGCCCTTGCTCAGCTCTTGCATCACCCGACCGAGCGCGCAGAGTTCCTTCTGGGTGGCCATACGACTCGCCAGGGGTTTGCCCTGGTAGCCGATGTGCTGATCGAGCAGGCTCAGCGAGTAGCCATACGCCCCGGCCTGCATGGCTTCCCGAAAAAGAGCGGTCATGCGGGCGAGCTCTGCGTCAGTTGCCTCCCGCTCGGAGGCTTCGGCGCCCATGACAAAATAGCGAAAGCTGGATAGCGGCACCAGAAAACCCACGTTGAGGGCCGTGCCGCGTTGCCCGATGGCCTGCATATACTGCGGAAAACTCTCCCACTCATCCCAGGCCACGCCATTCAGCAGTACCTCTTGCGGCATGGCCTCCACATTGACCAGGTCCCACGAGACAATGTCTTTCTCCTGCGGGCGACACGGCGCAACACCCACCCCGCAGTTGCCCATCAGGACGCTGGTCACCCCGTGCCAGCCCGAACAGGTGAGCAGCGGGTCCCAGGAGACCTGCGCGTCGTAGTGAGTATGAATATCGATAAAACCCGGCGCGACGACACAGCCGTCGGCGTTGATTGTCCGCGTGGCCGGTCCGGATGCCGAGCCAACGTCGATGATAACCCCATCCTTGACTCCGACGGCACCGTGAAAGAGCCCCGCGCCAGTGCCGTCACAAATCTGAGCGTCCGTAATGAGCAGGTCGTAGGCCATGCTTTCCCCCCTTTATTGACATTGGCCAATCTGGCTCGCATTGAGAATTGTGACACCCACGAGTTCTTTACCCCGGTAGTGGTACATTAAATCACCCTCCATGCGGCTATCGGTGGCTTTCTGTGGTCGGCGGAAACTCACATACAATACGTCCGCCTCCTCGTCGTAGTCCAGCCACATCTTTTTTGCTCCCAGCTTAAGGAAATGGGCAGCCGACTCTAGGATGGCATCCGCTTCCGCCATAATATACCCTTTCGATACCGGTCTCTCCATGCCCTCTTCCCACTCAATGCTTAGACCGCTCCTGGTACCTAGGGATTCCAGGATACGAAAGAGCCGTATGAGTGGCTTTTATCCGGCAGGTTAATCTCCTGCGGGCTTTGCCGCCGAGGTGTCGTCGTCTCCCAGTCCGGCCTGCTCTTTGACATAGAGCGCGATCTGTTCGTGGGTGGCGAACCACACTCCGGGTTTGCTCTTCATATAGGTGACGAGCTTGTCGAGCATTTTCATGCGGTAGCGATGACCAATGACCTGGGGATGCATGGTGAGAATATACATGGACCCTTCTTCATAGGCCCCGTCAAATTCGTCTCTCCAGATCGAGTATACGTCATCGGCGTTGCGGATACTGACGTGCCGGCTCGGCCAGCTTATTTGAAACAAGGGCCAGTCGTCGAGGATCCACTCGACCGGGAGTTCAATCAGTCCGGTTTCTTCCCCGTTGGCCAGCAGGCTGTAGGGCCGGTCATCCGCCATCATGCTGCTCTCGTACAAAAAGCCCATTTCCTTGACGATCTGAATGGTCGCCGGGGTCAGGTCCCAGGCCGCGGACCGAAAGCCGGCCGGTCGTTTGCCCACTCTTTCGACAAAGATTTTCATGGCTTTCTCATACACGGCGCGCTCTTCCGCTTCACTCAGCGTCAGCGGATTTTCATGTACGTAGGAGTGAAAACCGATCTCATAGTCGGCGTGTTTCTTGATTTCCTCAATGACCTGCGGATGCAGGACCATTGAGATGGCAGGAATAAAAAACGTGGCTGGGATGTCGTGCTTGTCCAATAAATTGAAGATGCGCGGCATGCCCGAGCGCGCGCCATACTCCCCCCGCGACATATACGAGGGGCTCTGCTGGCCCTGAAATCCCATCCAGACCGGCTCGGTGTCAAAGTCAAACGACAAACTCACCGCCACCCGCGTCCCGTCCGGCCAGGACTCGGGTGTCAGGTCCTTACCGCTCCGGACCGTGGCCACGTGTTGCTGAAACTGTTCCGGCTCCCACTGCCAGAGCGGAACTTCACCTTCGCCCGTCCCGTGGCTATGGCCTATCTGCGCACTCCCCAGCGCGAGCCCCACACTCCCGATAAGCAACAGCGTTGTGCCGATACGCCTCAGAGGGTTGCCATTTTTCATCTGGTATCCTCCTTCTTTGTTTCGTCTTCCTTATCCGGGACCGTAGCGGAAAGTTCGCCCTGTCAGCAAGGTTAAATCGGTCAGCACATGGAATCATGGAAAGGGATAAGCACTGGCCCCAGCCGCCTTGGTCGCGCCTCTACGAGCGGGCGAAGATCTGGACGATGTTGCCGGCCGGGTCTACGGCGGTGAAATATTTGCCGTGTCCGCCCATGTCTACGGTCTCGTTGACCGTGACGCCGTTTTGAGTCAGCTTCTCGCGCATTTCCCCGAGGTCCTCGACCTCAAGCACAACGGTGGCTCCGCCGCCCGGAGGAACCGAGCCTTCGCTCGGGTCGGCCAGGGCCACCCCGACCCCATTCACGTCGAACTGGGTCCAGCGGTCGCCATCACGAAATTTGACATCGAGCCCCAGGATATCCTGGTAAAAATTGACGGCCTGGTCCATATTGTTGACCACGTAGTACGCGCTTGAAAACTTTTTCACTGCCATGTCTGAATCTCCTCCTCGTTCCTTGGCGTTCAGCTATCAACTTTTTAATGGAGAGGCTATAGGCTATGCCCGAACTACCGGAAGTGGAAACCATTGTCCGTAAGCTCACACGTGGTGAACCCGCGGAGGCAGGACTGCCAACCTACCCTCCTCTGATAGGGACGGAGATCACTCATGCCTGGGGGAGTTGGCAGAATTCCATACGACCGTCCATTCGAGCCGTCACCCGCACCTTGCCCGGCCACCGGATCGAATCCCTCGGACGGCGCGGGAAATACATCGTTTTGACCTTGCAGTCCGGCTCAGACGCCTCCGTGCGGTATCTCGTCATCCACCTCAAAATGAGCGGGCGGATCGAGGTCCGTGAAACCGGCTATCCACGGCATAAGCATGTGCATTTCACCTGCGATTTCAGCACGGGCTATAGCCTGCATTTTCATGACGCGCGCAAGTTTGGACGGGTCTATTGCGTCGCCGACCTCGAAACCGTGACCGGCCATCTCGGCCCGGAACCGTTAGCACCCGGCTTTACGCTGCGGCGCTTTCGGCCGCTGGTTGCGAAAAAAACCGGCGGACTCAAGGCGCTGCTGCTGAATCAGTCTTTTATTGCCGGGGTGGGCAATATTTATGCGGACGAAGCGCTCTGGCGAGCCAGGCTCCACCCCTTCTGCCGGGCCGCTGACCTCAACGACCGTCAGGTTGCGGCGCTGCATAAAGCAATTCGAGCGGTGCTGAACGACGGCATCAAGCACAACGGCGCGGCCATTGATTGGGTTTATCCTGAGGGCAACTATCAGAATTTCTTCCGGGTCTATGGCCGAACGGGCAAGCCCTGCCGGCGGTGTCGGTCCCCAATCGAGCGCACCCTGGTCGGACAGCGCAGCACGCATTTTTGCCCGCAGTGCCAGCGACTTTGAGCGGCGGGCGTGGTCCTCTTCTGAGAAAGACTATCTGGAGCCGTCTACGCGGACCGTCACGATGTCGATGTCGTGGTACTGCTGGTGCCGGACGGATGACGCAAAGTGCCGGAGCAGGCGGAGCGAGAGTTCGCGCTCGTTCGGCTGGTCGACCTGCTCCCTCAAAATCAGCATGCGGTCTTCCAGATTGTCTTCTCCGAGTGCGGCGATGAAGTCCAGTTCCGCGGTTCCATGGTCGTTCCGCGCTACCACGAGCAGGTGCCGCCCCTCACGGTCGGCCTCGTCCTCATCCTGATGGACAAGACTCAACAGCGCTTCCTCTCCAGCCGAGCAGAGGCGTTCGGTGGACCCGGGGTTCCAGTGCATGCGTGCCGCCAACGCACGCAGGAAGGCGTCAAGCTGTGGCAGGCCGGCAATATCCAGTTCCATGGCAAGGCGGCTCCGCCGGGGTGCGGTCAACTCCATGAACAGGAGCAGCACGAGCAAGGTCAGGCCACCGGACGTCATGCCGTCTTCGAGCATCTTGCTTATGGTCTCGCTCAGATAGTCCGTGAAAAGGGCCTGGCTCTGAAAGCCTACTCCGACCAGGAACCCGACCCCGACGATGAGCGACATGCGCGTGTCGATCCCATCCTGCACCATAAGCTTTAACGCCTGCACGAAAACCAGCGCTATCAGCACGAACAGATACGCGCCGACCACAGGCGCAGGAATCGCGATCAGCAGGGCCGTCACTTTGGGCAGGAAGGCCAGCACGATGAAGATGAGCCCGATATACACACCGACACTCCGCGCGCCGACTCCCGTCAATTCGGCCAGGGAGACGCTTGCTGAATAGGTGGCGTTCGGGATGGTGCCGGCCAAACCGGACAACAGATTACCGAGACCGTCCGCGTTGACCGCGCCTTGGACAAGACGCAGATCAACCGTCCGCCGGTCGCGCCACGAGATATGCTGAATGGCGGTGGTATCCGCAATCGTGTCGACGGCCCCGATCAGAGTCACGAAGACGAACGACGGCAGGAGCAGCCAAAAGCGCCCGTCAAACGTGAGATCAAACCCCGGCCAGACGATATGTGGCAGGCCGATCCATGCGGCAGCGGCAACGCGCTGCGTATCATAGAGGCCGAAGAACGCAGCAACGATACAGCCTCCGCCCAGCCCAATGACCGGAGCCCATAGCCGCCAGGCGTCCGGTGCCCGCAGGGTCAGAGCCGCAATGATGCTCAGGGTGACAACGACGCACACCGGAGCTGCGGACGCCGGCGTACCCTCGGGCACCTTGGTCATCATGTCGAATACGACCGGAATAACGGTGAGAACAATCAGGGCGAGAAGCGTACCGGACACGACTGGTGTGACAAAACGTCGGAGCAACGACAGGCGTGCTGCCAGGGCGAACTGGATCGCCGATGAGACGATAATCAGGGTCGCGAGCAGCGCCGGCCCACCCTCCGTGAGCGCCGTGATGGAGACGGCGATAAAAGAAGCAGAAGTGCCCATAATCAATATGTGCCCGGCCCCAAACCGCCCGACCCGCACGGCCTGCACGATCGTGGTGATCCCGCTGATGAGCACGGCCATAAAGATGGCCCATGAGGTGTAGGCTTCGCCCTGGTCTGCCGCCTGCATTATGACGAGTGGCAAGGTGATTATTGGTGTAAAGGTAAGGATGGCGGCCTGGAAGCCGAGACCGACGGTAAGCGCGCGCGGCGGCCGTTCGTCCGGTTGGTAGCGGACGCTGTGCGAAGAGTTCGCGGTTTGTGATTCCATCGCAAATGTATTCCTTTAGGCTTTTCCGTGAGACCGGTACGGACGGGGAAAGGACCGTCACACGACGGCCCTTCCTTATTTTTATGGCGGCTCAGAAATCTATAGGTCGCCCGCAACAGGCGCTACCATTCCTCGCCAAACGGCCGGACTTCCACATTGAACGACCAGCCCGAGCGGTCCTGATGGGCGACGTGGTAGGCCGTATCGGCGATGGCCGACGGCTGAATGAAAAAATCGTCCGGCTTGTCGGGCAGCATCTTGCGCGTCCAGGCCAGATCAATCACCGCATCGATGACGATATAGGCGACATGAATACCCTGCGGCCCCAGGGTGCGGGCCATGGATTCCGAGAGGATACGCTGGGCGGCTTTGGTCGGGGCAAAGCCGGCAAAACGGGGCTTCCCGCGTAACGCAGAGGTATTCCCGGAGGATATGATAACACC
>WTHD01000186.1 GCA_011523265.1 Candidatus Binatota bacterium | reverse complement strand
AGGGCTGAGAATGGCTGAGGTCAACGCGACTCTCGGTAGACATGCGGGTATGGCCGATGCCATGCGTGCCAACATAGGACGAGACCGCGTACGTGGCCTCAAGATTTGCCGGAGAACCAACCTGTTTGACCAACTCAAGGCGGCTGCCCAGGCTGACGACTTCGACGCTGCTGCCCGCCGCTTCAATGGCCCGTTCCAGAGATTCCGGGTTTTCCGGAGGCGTAGCGACGAGACGCAGAGACGGGCCCTGGACGTCTACCGCAGACACCGAAACGAGGCTTTTGACCTGCTCGACGACCTGGTCGGCGAGGGTCTCGAACGGCCCGTGCTCGCCCAGCTTGATGCGTAGAACGCAAGCGTCCGCGCCACGGTCGGCATACACGGCAACGCCACTCGAATCCGGGCCACGGCGGTCAAGAGCCGACAACATGTCGAGCAGGGTTTGCCCTACTGCTGCCTGGCGGTTGCCGCTTTTGTCTAAAAATCCGACGATGCCACACATAATCGCCTACCCGTTCGGTTTGGTGTTCAGGATAACGGCGCTTTGGAAGTGTATACGGCCTACCGGCGCAGGGTGTCAAGTTTGAAAACCCTAGCGCGTTTCACGATAGGCTCTAGCCGTTCCGGGATGCTCGCGTCATGCCGGACGTGATCCGGCATCCAGTCCTTCGACTTCGCTTCGCTACGCTCAGGACGAACGGGGGGCTGGAAGCCTGGATTCCTGCTTTCGCCGCAATGACGGACGGCTGCAAACGGAAGTTTGACGTGACGCCTGTGTCAGAATGGATATAGGTCATGAACACAAAGCTCACCTTACGCATGGATGAAAGCCTCGTCGAAAAAGGAAAATTTGAGGCAGCTCGCCGGGGCAAATCAGTCTCTCAACTGGTTGGCGATTTCTTTGATTCTCTCAGCACGCCCGACCAGCAAGCCGCAAAGACACTCCCTCCCCTTACGGCTTCGCTTGTCGGGGTACTGAAAGGACACTGGATGAATACCGACTCATACAAAGAGCATATCCGGGAGAAATATCTATCTCATTGCATGAAATTCAGCGGACTGTCGGCGATGAGGGGTTGCAGGTTGCGCCGGTACTCCTCCGGTTTGGCAACCTCTTCGACCAGCCATTCAATATCGCGTTCGTAAAAATACGACATCAGGGTAAACAAGGTGTTATAGGCATCGACATAGCGGTTACACACATAGGCGACCGTCTCCGCTCCGCGGCGTTCGACCGGGGCGTAGTGGGTGATCAGGTCGGCGTCGCTCAGCGACCGCTGGGTATCATCGTCGACAAAGCGTTGATTCTCCTGCTCCATGTCGGTCACCAAATCATTCGCCTCGTGGCACAGATCAAGCTCGACCGTGACCGGTAAGGCAATATCCAGGACGGGCGGTTTCCGTTTGGCGAACCGTTGCAGGGCGCGTCGCGCGCCCTCGCGAATACGGGCGTGGCTCTCGCTCAGGGGAAGATGCAGGCCCTTAAAATAGCCGAGCGATTTTTTGACCTCGACATATTCGATATCACCGAGCAGCGGACGGGCCTGCTCAATGGTTTTATCGTCGCCGGACAGCATCAGAATGGGCACGCCGAAGCTGCTGACCAGAAAGCCGTTCAGCCCATACTCCCCAACCGACAGGCCGTTTATCCGCACATCCTGAAAGGCCGGAATCCAGGTGTGACTGAGGATGCCGTTCGGCGTCCCGGCTTTGGAGTGATAGCCAATAAACAGGGCCCCATCAAAGCCGGGGTTAAAGCCTTTGAACTGGCAGAGATTGCGCTTCATCCCGGACTTCAGGGTGGCCTTACGATGGACGTCCTTGGGGCGGATATTGCACATATAACCGTGCGAATCCGAGACCACTATGTCGGTCGCCCCCCCCTCAATCGCACCCTGCACGGCGGCGTTCACGTCCCCGGCCATGATCTGTCGAAAAGTTTTATAGCCCGGTAAGCCCTGAAAGACCTCCTCCACGGTTTCCACTCCAGAGATGCCTTCCATATCCACCGATATGAAGATTCGCATATGACCCCCCTTGTCCGGCTCGTTCAGGTAGAACACCTGTCGGGCAGGTCAGCCCAACCCGACAGGCACGCGTACTCGCCAGTCACTCATCATCCTGCCAGGCCGCGGCGGCCTCGCGCATGGTTGTGAACCAGATCCCGGGCTTGGCGTAGACGTGTTGGATCACGCTTTCCAGCCACGCCGGCTTAAAATCCCGTCCGCAGCACTGCGGGTGAAGGATCGTATTCCATATGCCACCCGGGACGTGTTCGTAACAATAGTCGAAACTCGACGTAAAAATTTCCTTGGACTGGGAAGGAGTGTGGAAAGGGGCCGGGTTGAACCAGGGGTTTTTGGGATCGAGATAATACCCCATGAATTCAAACTGGGCGAAGTCATTGGTATCCCAGTGCAGGGGAATCTCAAGCAGTTCCGAGGGCTGCCCCCAGGTGACCTCAAAGGGCTCCTCGGTCTGGATCGTATCGCCAATCCGCAGTCGATAGGGCAAAAAGTCATGGCCCTGCAAACTGCTGTCATAGACAAAACCCAGGTCGATCAGATGCTGCGGCACATGCTCGCCCAACCAGTCGCCAATGGGCGAGCGGAATCCGATGGGCCGTTCGCCCACGGTTTTCTCCAACAGCTCAATCTGCTGTTCGAGATAGACGCGTTGCTCGTCCGGCGAGGCCGGCTCGACCCCACTCATGGCCAGACCGACCTCGGAAGGTTGGTGGTACATGCTATGGGCCGCGATTTCATGGCCCCGGCGATGTGCCTCCTGCACGACCTCTCGAAAAAGTTTGGCACTATGACCGGGAGTAAAGAAGGTCGCTTTGATGGAATATTTATCGAGGATGTCCAGGATACGCGGCATGGCCACCCGAGGGCCGAATTCTCCGCGTGAAAGGGGGTTGGCGGTCGGAGAGCGGAAAAACCCCAGCCACAAGGCCATGGCATCGATATCGAAACAAAAACAGCAGGCCATTTTTTTGCCGTCCGGCATCTGTACCTTGCCCATAGACCCTCCTTAGTCCGAGCGTTGAGACTGCTTTGTCATGTGCCGTCGCGTAATCTGCCTCTTGGTCTGTCCCTCCTTTTTGTGTGTTCCTGCTCATTTCCTTCTACTGAACCTGAGAAGAGGAAGGCAAGGGCGCGCGCCAGAATTTTTCGCCAGGTTGCGCCG
>WTHD01000388.1 GCA_011523265.1 Candidatus Binatota bacterium | reverse complement strand
GGTCAGACTGGTCTATCCCCCACTCCGCCCTGAAAATCGCCTAGAGATAAGGTAAAGCGCTCCTGCATCCGAATATCATCCTCCGTCCCCATGTCTCGGGTCATGCAGCAATACTCCAGGGAAATATTATTGGGGTCTCTGAAGTAGATGGATTGAGCGGCATCGTGATGCACGATGTCCGAGACCTGCACCCCTTTTGCCAGGATTTCCGTACGCTTCGCTTCCAGGGCTGCGACCGACCCGGCTTCAAAGGCAAAATGATAAAACGCGCTCGGCACCCCCAGGCCTCGATTGATGCCCGCATCGTACTCCGCAGGAATCCCCGGAACTCCTTGCGCTTCCATAAAGGCCAAGAGCTGATCGCGGCCGATATGAAAGAATACATGCCGGATCTGCCCGCCTTCCTTGATCCTGAGAATATCACAGCGCACCGGCTTGAACCCCAGTACGTTTTCGTAGAAGTCGCACGTTTTGTCCAGGTCCAGTGTTGACAGTCCGATGTGGGAGAAACCCTTGTGTGACATATCGAATCCTCCTTGTTAGATGGTCTTTCTATAAAAAACCTGGTGCTCGGATATTTCCGGTCAACGTCCTGACTCAGTTGCCAGCCCACGCCCTCCCCCCAATCCCGCAGCCAGGAATGGGTTCATAGCTCAGCACCTGCGGCTGCAAACACAGACTACTCCATTTTTGGGCGGTCTCCCAGTTCCTTATGTGGACCAACGATGCGCAGTTCCACTCTGAACGATGCCGTCCCCAGGACCGAGTTCGGTTTTCGGGCCGTCGTCGAGTTCAAGGACACAGCGCCCAGACACCACATAGCCAAAGTCGATCGTCGCTGAGCTATGCATACCTATACCTGGCTCGTCCGGGAATATAGTCGCCATCATTCCTGGAAACAGTTGCTCGGCTTGGGAAAGATCTCCGCGATCCAGACGGCACGATAACCAAATGGTTCGACACGAATAAAGTGCATGTCGTCTTGATTCGTCCCGACCTCTGCATCTTCGATGCGGGTGATAATGGAAATGCACTGTGCCAGGCGCTTTTCAACGCATTCAATGCGCCCTCATCTATAAATCCGGGGCATTAAGAACGTGTGGACAATTTGGGTCGGGCCTGATTAAGTAGCCCGGTTGTGGAGGGGAAGGGCGTCCGAGTGCGAAAACCTTGCGTAAGGAGGAAAGATTCTTGGCAAACTGGACTGAACAGAAGGCTCATATAGACGAAGCTGAATTAACGCTCATTAAGGGCGGAGCAGGTAAACCCTTGTTAATGCTGCATGATGAGCTGGGATTCCCCGGATGGATGAAGTGGAATGACGAGCTGGCAGCAGAGCGCGCATTCGTGATTCCGCTCCAGCCCGGTTATGGCAAAACCCCGCGCCTGGAGTGGATTCGGAGTTTCCGTGACTTGGCCGGTCTGTATAGCATGGCGGTCAGAGAAATGGGGCTCGACCCGGTTGACGTTATTGCGTTCTCAGCCGGTGGATTTATCGCCGCCGAGATGGTCGCGGCCGACCCCAAGATTTTTGATCACCTGATTCTGGTGGGTCCGATGGGGCTCAAGCCCGAGAAGGGCGAAATTTGGGACATCTTCCCGGTGACGATCCGGACCCATTTACGGGCCACCGTTGCCGACCCAGGGGCCGCCGAGTTCGGAAGTATTTACGGCGGCGAGATGACGCCGGAGCAATTCGAGGCGTTCGAAGATGCCCGGGCGGAAAGCGCGCGGATCGGCTGGGAGCCGTATATGCATAATCCGAGCCTGCCCTATCTGTTGCGCGGCGTAAAAAACGTCCCCACCCTGCTGGTTCGCGGGTCCGAAGACCGGATCGTGCCAGCGGGCTGCATTGCCGCCTACACCAAAGCCGTTGACGGAGCCCGGGCCGTGGAAATCGCCAATGTCGGCCATCGTCCGGAAATCGAAAATTCGGCCGAATTTGTCAAAATCGTGCAGGATTTCCTGAAAGAGTAAACGTGTCCCCCAATAGACAGGTAGATGTTGACACGTTTACTCTTTGCGTCGTAATTGCGTGGGACAAGTTCGTCCGAAGGAGAATGTCTTATGCAAATCTCATATTTCACCGAACGGCCCTATCGTGGCCTCGACGAGGACGAGATACTCAAGAACAAAGCCTACTTCGCCGTGCCCAACGCCCTGTTCGACCGCGAGCAGGCGGCCAACGATTACAATTATTATCTGGACGAATACTGCTATGCCGAAGAGCTCGGTTTCGATGCCGTTGCGCTCAACGAGCACCACGGCAATCCCTTCTGCATGGGCAGCGTCATGAATGTCGAAGCTTCCATCCTGGCGCGGATTACCAATAAAGTCCGCATTGTTCTGATCGGCAATCCGTTGCCGGTGCTGAAGCATCCGTTGCGGATGGCCGAAGAGCTGGCGGAAATCGATCTGATCTCGCGCGGTCGCCTCGTCACCGGCTGGGTGCGCGGAGCGGGCAGTGAGCAGTTCTTCAATAATGCCAACCCGGCCTATAACCGGGAGATGTTCAACGAGGCCCACGACTTCATTATCCAGGCCTGGACCAAGCCCGGCCCGTGGCGCTACGAGGGCAAGCATTTTCACTATCGGCACGTCAACCCGTGGGCGCTTCCTTACCAAAAACCACATCCGCCGATGTGGATTCCCGGTGTGTTGAGCCCGGAGACGGCCCGCTGGTGCGCGGAACATCGTTACCCTTATCTGGGGCTGGGCACGGCCCTGGGACCGACCTGTGATCTGTGGGACTTCTACGCCGATGAAGCCGCCAAGCACGGCTATCAGGCCGGCCCGGAAAACTTTGGCTATCTGATTCCAACCTTTCTGGCCGAGACGGAGGAAAAGGCCCAGGAAATCGGCAAGAACTTTGTGTTCGGCGGTGGTCAGAACGCCTTCTCCCGCCCCGAGCATACCCTGCCGCCAGGCTATAACTCCAAGGGAGCGATCCGCATGCTGGCCAAACATCCGGGTGGGAGCTGGCTGGGCGTCAGCCCCGAGAAGCTGCGCGCCCACTCGGACGGTGGTCGGCCCGACACCACCGACTTTGATACCGTCCGTCAGAAACTGCTCAAGGGCTACGGTAAGGCGCAGAAGAATCTCCAACTCCTCATCGGCACACCGGAGTCCGTCCTGCCCAAAGCCAAGACTCTGCTGCGAGTGCTGCGGCCGAGCATTTTTGTCTTCTTCAACATCCAGGGACCGGTCGGTGACGAGGATCGCAAAACGAGCATGCGTCTGATTGCCCAGGAGTTGACCCCGCGACTGCGGGAATACGCCAAGGAAATCGATCTGGTCGATCCGTTTGAACGCACCCCAGGCTCGGTAGCCTATCGCAACGGGGTGACGCGTGACCCGGTTGTGGACCGCGAACCCCTGGCCGCCTTGGGCATGGCCGGCTAGGTCGCACATACGGGCTGGGTGTCGTTTGTGTTTGTAGACGGAGAGGGTGGTCGTGAGGCCACCCTTTTTGTCGTGCGCAAAATGGCGCTAGGATGCTCCCAGGAGAAACGCTGTCCCCAGACTGAGGAGGACGCGCGCGATGAGTGATGCTCACGAACATGATACCGGCGCGGCCTTTCAGCAGCGTCAGTTGACACCCGACCAGAACCGCGAACGCGAGATTCGGGTCAAGGCGATCGAAGCCCTGCTGACCGAGAAAACTTTCGTTTCCAGCGCACTGCTCGATACCGTTCTGGACTCGTATGAAAACGATATCGGGCCGCTGAACGGCTGCCGGGTGGTTGCCCGGGCCTGGACGGACCTCGCCTATAAGGTCCGTCTGCTCGAGAATGGCACCGCCGCCATAGCCGAGCTGGGCCTTGGCGGCTTGCAGGGCGAGCATCTGGTCGTGGTCGAGAATACGCCCCAGACGCATAACGTGATCGTCTGTGCCTTATGCTCATGCTACCCCTGGCCGGTCCTGGGTCTGCCGCCGTTCTGGTATAAGAGCCAGTCGTATCGCTCCAGGGTCACGGGCCGGCCGCGCGAGGTGCTTCGGGAGTTCGGGCTTGAGCTGGACGAAAACATCCAGATTCAGGTCTGGAACAGTACTTTCCAGACCCGCTATATGGTCCTGCCGGAGCGACCGGCCGGCACAGAGCAGATGACGCTCGATGAGCTCACGGCTATTGTCACGCGGGACGCGATGATCGGGGTGGCGCGGGTCGAGCCTGAGAAACAGCAACAGCCCGGCCTTTCCCAGAGGCAGGTGGCTGACATGCAGGGCTCTGCTGCTCTGCCCCGGCGGAGCGGCGAACTCCAGTTCCAGGACCCGTGGGAAGGTATTGCGTTTGCCCTGGGGGTCGCCCTATGCGAACAGGGTCATTATGCCTGGCCCGAGTTTCAGGAGCGATTGATTGCCGAGATTGCCAGTGCGGACCGGCAGTCGCCTGAGACGCGACCGACCTATTATGAAAGCTGGCTGGCCGCCCTGGAAAAGCTGCTCGACGCCAAGAGCATACTGGCGCAGACCACGATCAACAGCCGCGTCCGACAGATTAAGCAGGGCCTCTCTCTGCGCCGCACCCGTCTGCCATTTGGCGTCCGGCCGTGGCCGGACGACGAAGCCGATTAAAACGGGACTATCGTTAGCCAGGCTAAGGCTTCCGTATCCGAATGCCGCGATGGGAGGCAACAACTATAGCGCCACGGATAGTTTCAAAATCCAATCGTTGTAATAGCTGCCGGGTCAACTCTGTATATCCTCGACGACTCTCTTCCTCCAACCGGAGAAGGACGACTCCGGCATGCGTCCCAGGCGGGTAAAACCGAAGGTCCGCAAAGCCCTTATCCGCAGTAATCAGCCAACGTTTTTCCTGCTGCACTCGAATCCAGAGGTCGTTGTCTCTTATCCCCTGCCATCCCTGCCGTAAGACGGTCGTGGCATCGTAGCCATACTCAGTAAAAGTAGAGGCGACCTCTTGAGGAAGGTCCTCATCGACCTTCACGCTAATTGCCATGTACCCCTACTTTGCCAGCGGGATAAAATCGGATGAACTCACTGCTTCTGCGGCGAATTTCAAGGCAGCCTGGAGGTCTTCCTCCGTCAGATGCGGGTAGGAAGCCAGGATGTCTGTAGGAGTGTCCCCCTCAGCGAGACTCCCGATTAGCACGCTGACAGGAACGCGGGTTCCCCTAATACAGGGAACTCCATGATGGATGTTGGGATCAATAACAATACGCGCTCGCCAATCTTCGGTTGACATAGATTCTCCGTTCCCAGCTTGTATCCGGTCAGGCGTCCTCCGGTGGCGGACCGGCGATAATTTTTTGGCTTTCCAAGTCCGCCAGTTCCTCGGAAGCCAGTCCCAGAACTTCCTTGAGGACAAGGTGAGTGTGTTCACCGGGATGGGGGGCGCTGGGCAGGTCGGAAGGTTCCAGGTCGCGGGCTTCAATCACCGGGCCGGGCACCCAGATCGACCCGAGATCAGGGTCGTCAACGTGATGGAAACAGGGCAGAGCCCGAGCGTGCTGTTCCGCTTCGATACTGTCCCGACACGGCTCGACCACCAGCCCGGCCTGGCCCAGGGTCGTGAGCACTTCTTCCTGCGGTCGGGCCGCAATCCAGTCGGCAATTTGCTGCTTAATCGTATCGACCCGCTCATAGCGGGCGTGGTCGCCGTGAATCTCGTGACCCTGCTCGTCGAGAGCGAGGTCGCGCAGGCCGGTCGCTTCGCGCAGCCGACGGAGGACCGAATCGCCAATCAGGTTCAGGGTGATGAACTTCCCGTCACGGGCGCAGTAATGACCATGGACGGCGTCCAACAGATTGTCGCCGATCGGTTCCCGGCCCTCGCCCGTTGTCTCGGCTTGGGCGTACCAGCCCAACTCCGCCAGGGTTTGGAAGGCGACCTGTTCCAGCGCGATCTGATAGCAGTCGCCCCGCCCGGTTTCCGCCAGACGGCGCAGGGCGACGTGGAAGGCGTTCAGGCCGTGCAGGCCGGTGAGCATATCGAAAAACGCCACCGGAATAGTGAGCGGTCTGCCGTGCGGCTCACCGGTGGCGTGGGCTAAGCCGGTCGCCCCCTGCATGGAGTAATCGTTGGCTGCCCGCCCGTCGTGCCCGCCGTCGAACTGGATTTTAATGACGGACGGGCCGCAGTGCTCGACCAGATGAGTGTAGTCGAGCCAGGGCGCCATGCGCGGGGGCCAATTGCTGATTAGCACATGAGTTTCTCGAATAAGGTCGAGGACGAGCCGTTTACCCGCCTCCTGGCGAAAGTCGATGGCAACCGCCTGCATGCCGCGGTGCAGCATCTGCCAGGGGATGCTGACACCGGCCCGATTCAGGGGGCCACGATCCCGGTCGGGCAGGCCGCGGCCGTGGTGCGCCCCCATAATGGGCTCGACCAGAATGACGCGCACGCCGAGGCGCATCAATTCGAGCAGCATCTTGTTCGGGGCGACAAACAGCCCAATGGCCACAACGGTAATCTCTTCGCCGTCTATGCTGTAGCGTAATTGGAAAGGCATGCGCTACCTCCTCTATACGTCAATGATACCACAGCACCTGATGCTCATCCCACTCAACCCGCTTCCCCGCACTGGCAGGCGATTATTGTAGGGGGGTGTTTGACTGTCAAGCATTCTCTTTGGGGTGGTTAGGCAAAAAGAAAAGTGCCCATCGCCCTTGATCCTCAATCCTGTTTACGTATGTTTTACAGAATAATACATCTGGTGGAGAAAAAGCGATGCAGAAGCTGGTTCGGAAGAATATCTTTCTCGATCCTCAGGCGCTGAAACGCGCTCAGAAGATATTGGGAAAAAAGAGCGAGTCAGAGACTATCCGGGAAGCGCTCAATCTTGTGGCTTTCCGTAGCGAGGTCCTGCGCGGCTTTGATCGGGTGGCGGGAAAAGCGCCGGATTTCAGGGATATCTGGGAAGAAGATTGATGTCCGCCCTGCTGTTTGACACGAGTGTGTATATTCCGATTCTGCGTGATGAAAATTTTGCGAGAGAATTTCGACCCCGTTATCTCCGCGGGCTGCCGCTCACATACTGTAGCTCTGTCGTGGTAGAAGAACTTCTTGCTGGAGTTCGAACGCTACGGCATCGAAGACAGGCGGCTGCCCTGTATGAACCCTTCGAGCGCGTGCGCCGAATTATTACCCCCAGTCATCGTATATGGAAAGAAACCGGGACAGTTGTCGCAACGATAGCGGACCAAGCGCCCCGGCTCCGTGATAGCTCTCGCGTGGATTCCTGAACGATATTCTTATTGCTTTGAGTGGGCGTTCTATCGGAGCAACGGTCGTCACTCGGAACGAGGAGGACTTTCGGCTCATCCAGCAATTTCGAAAGTTCTCACTGGAAGTTATCTAATCGTAGGCTTACCGACAGTGCGGAATGACTTCCTTGGCAAAACGCTCCATCGAGCGTTTGACGATAGTGTGATCGACCAGCCCGCCCTGGTTGAAATAGCCAATAAACTCGGTCATCGGAAATTCCTGCTTGAAGTGCCGAATGCGTTCGATGCAGTAATCCGGATCGCCGAAGGCACCCATCTTGTCGTCCAATCCCTCATAGTTGACCCGCTCCAAGCGCTCCACTATCTGTTGAAAGGCTTCGTAGCTTTTGATGGTGGTTTTGCCGAGCGGACGGAGCCGTTCTCCCGCAGCGCGAAAAAAATTCATCAGGCTTGGTTCGTATTCTTCCCGGGCTTTGGCCCGGCTGTCGGCAACGTGGACGGGAAACATCAGCGCGACATCGGGCCGGACGCCGGGATTTAGATTGCTCTGATACTCCGCGATATAGCCGCGCAGTTTGTCGGGCGGGTTAATCAGCGGAGAGGCAAAGATCGACAGGCCGAGTTGACCGGCTAAAGCAAAGGTGTCCGGGCTGTTTGCCGCCATGCGTATCGGAGGGTAGGGCTGCTGAATGGGGCGCGGCACGACCGGCAGGTCCTCGGCCTGGAAGTATTTGCCCTGATAGGACAGGCGGTCCGTTGTCCAGGCGGTGCGAATCACGTCGAGGGCTTCCGCAAAGCGCTCCCGACTCTCTTCCATAGGCACGTTATAACCTTGGTAATGCACCGGCGCGGTGCCGCGTCCGACGCCGAACTCCAGCCGTCCGCCGCTCAGAATATCGGCGGTGGCCGCTTCTTCCGCCATTTTCATTGGGCTGTGCAGCGGCAGAAGGGTGACGGCGGTGCCCAGACGGATACGCTCGGTATGCTGGGCCGCGGTTGCCAGCACCATCAGTGGCGAGGCCATAATCGAGGTGCTCGGCCCAAAGTGCAGTTCGCCCAGCCAGACGGTATCAAAGCCGACCGCATCGCCCAGGCGAATCTGGGCCAGAATATCGTGGTAGCGCTGGCGCTCTGATTGTGTGGGCGCGCATGGCAACTGATCGAAAAACCCAAAGCGCATGAATCCCTCCTTATTTGCCTGGGCGTATTGCTCATTCTTTTTAGCGGGCGGTATATCCTCCGTCGATAACCAATTCTGCGCCGGTCACATACGAGGACTCATCCGAAGCAAGGTAGAGCACGCCATACGCAACTTCTTCGGCCGTACCGTCCCTGCCCAGAGGGGTGAGCCGCAAGAGCATCTCACGTCTTCCCTTAGGACGTGTGGGGGCGAGACTCGTGGTAGTGGATGACTTTCCAGGCCGTGTCGGTGCGCCGTAGGATAAAGGTGTCGCGTCCACCGGTCACAAAGGGCTCGGTCAGTCGCCTGAGATCGGCCTCAAAGTGGAAATTGCAAAACGCGTAGGCCGTATCACCGAACACGTCGATGGTGATATCGTTCAGCCGCATGGCCCTGACGCGGATGACCGACTCCGCGGCATGACGAAAGTACGCCTCTACTTCGGCCCAGCCTCGGATCGGTTGAGCCCGCTCCTCGGGAATATACAGGATGTGCTCATAGTCGGGGTCCCAGATACTTTTGAGCCCTTCCCAGTCCATGGCTTCCCAGCTTTTGGAATAACGCTCAAGAATAGCTCTGATCTGCTGTGTGTCCTGTTCCGTGGTCGGCATAGGTGGGTCCTCATCCGCGTTGGGTCACAAAGGTCTCCAGGGTCTGGTTGAATGCCAGCGGCTGCTCAATCTGGTACATATGGGCAACGTCGGTGACGATCTGCAAGTCCGCGTTGGGCATGTGCTCGGCCAGAATCTGGTTGGCTTCAACCGGCGTGGCCTCGTCCTCTTCGCCCACTACGATCAGCGTGGGCTGAGTAATCTCCGCGAGCCTGGGGGTAATATCCCAATTCCACACGCCGTCCGGATGTTCGACGAGGGCGCAGGCCACGCGCCGCGGAAAGGCGACAGGATCGAGTAGGTTGTTTTTGAGCAGGCGACAGATCTCGGGCCGCTCGTGCCGCGTCCGCTGCGAAAAACACCGCCGCACAAACTCGTCGGTCATCTCTTCGTATTTGGTCCGCAAGTCTCTCAGCAGATCGGTCGAATCCACAAATCGGGTCAGATTCGTCGCGCTGCTGATAATCAGATTGCCGGCGACGAGGTCCGGGTTGTCCAGGCATATCTGCATGGCCCGCATGCCGCCCATGGAATTGCCAACCAGAATCGCACGGTCAATACCCAAGGCGGCCAGCACGGCGGCATCGTCGGCCGCCATCTCCTGAATGGAATACCCGCTCAGCGGCTTGCTCGAACGTCCGTGGCCCCGAGCTTCGATCACGATGCAGCGATAGCGGTGGGCCAGGAGCGGGACCTGGTAGGTCCATATCCAGGCGTTGCAGGAATACCCGTGCAGAAAAACGAGCGGCCGACCCTGCCCATAATCGTCGTAATGCACGCGTATCCCGTGCTCCCTTTCAACGAATGGCATGGACGCTCCTCTTCGCTCTTACTACTGGCCGAGGAAGGGTGTTTTCACCCAGCCGTCGCCGTATGGCGTAAAGAAGAAGGGCGTCACGCTGAGGTGTTTGAATTTCCACTCGCCGTCCCGCCTCTCGTAGCGCTCTTCGTAGCGACCGGTCAGCCAGGCGGCCTGGTTGCCCTCGGCCAGGGTGCAGGGCTGAAACAGGTACCACTGGCCCGTGGCGGTGTCCGCGTCTACCTCAATAATGGGGTTCATGACGTTATGGACCGCAAAAGGAAAAATTTCAGACGCGCCCTGAAAGAAGGTGCGAATGGCCTCACGGCCTTCGTGCTTGCCAAATTTTCCGCCGTCCCAGACCGCGTCCTCGGTAAACAGTTCGGCAATGCCGTCCGCGTCGTATTGATTGTCGCAGAAGGCACAGTAGCGAGCTTTGAGCTTTTTGATGGCTTCAATGCTCTCCAGGGTTTGAATGCGTTGGGCGAGATCGTCAGCGTTCATGTCTGCTCCCTCCTTTGTTAGATGGGTGAGATGGTTGAGATGTTATTGCCTCGTTGTTTCTGAAGACCCGATGGCGGTGGCCGGCTCCGCCTTGACCAGACGGCAGGGGAGGCCGCGCAGCAGCCAGGTGCCCATCATGGGGTCACACTGCGCCGGGTCATCGTCGGTACACACATTGATATTCGTTTCCCACAGACCGTACAGCTCCGGGGCCTGTCCCGGACGCTCGGGATACCACCAGCGGTCGGCCTGGACGACGCGCGGATGGAGGGTGTCATCCAGGCGGGCGACGTGCCGCACGCTGCCGATTGGGGTCTCGATGGTGATCCACATTCCGTCCTCAATGCCGAGTTCCACCGCGGCGTGCGGGTGAAGCTGAACCACCGGGTGGGGATACTTCTTACGGAACCAGGGCATCTGCTGACTGTTCTGGTGAAAGCCTTCGATCACCCGCCCTCCGGTTGTCAGCACCAGCGGATAGTCGGTCGACCAGCGCGTAAAGATTTCCGGTTCCTCGTAGACGGGCAGGGCCGGGTAGTCGAGGTCGGTCAGGATGGCTGAGCGTAACTCCACCCGCCCGGATGGGGTTCCAAAGCGCGGTTCATCGTCCTGGGCCGACCGATCAACGAATTTTCCGTAGCGTGGCGTAGCGGACATCCACGGCCCGCTCTGCTGAGCAAGGGTGTGAAAGCTGAGGCCGGCCGGTCGCAGACAGGTATCCCAGAACTCCTCAACGGTTTCCGGCCAGTCGGCCTCCTGACCCAGCCGCCGCCCGAGGTCTCTCCACAGCTCATAATCGTTCCGGTGACCATACTCGGGCTCGATGGCTGCGTGGCTCGCCGCGGCGTAATCGCCGGCGGTGCCCATATAGCCGAGGCCGGTGGAGAAGGACGGCTTCTCGAGCCAGTGGCTGGCTGGCAGGACGTAGTCGGCCAACTGCGCGGTCGGAGACAGAAACAGGTCGTGGACCACCAGCAGTTCCAGGTTGGCACTCCGCAGCGCTTGCTCGACCCGCCTGGCATTGCCACTCCCACCCAGCGGATTATGGTGCTGGACAAACAGCCCCTTGACCGGGTACGGCTCGCCCTGGGTAATCGCCTGCCACAGGCTGGGCTCATGGGCCGAAGCCGTCCAACTCAGCAGGTGGTGCTTGCCGTGCCAGGCCGGTGCCATGGCCGCATCAAGCTGTTTATACCCGTCGCCCAGAAGACGAAAGCGATCGATCCCCAGTCGCTTGCGCCACTGTTCTTCGGGCAGTCGGTCCATCAGCATCACATCCCCGTTTGCCACGACCTGCCGGGGAGGGCCGGACAGGGAGTGGCCGCCCTCCCGATCCAGATTGCCGCTGATGGCCACCAGACAGGCAATTGCCCGTGCAGCCTGGAGGCTCGCCGGGCCGAGCTGGCACACCCCGTTGCCACTATTGATGATGCCTGGCCGGTTGCGGGCAAACAGCCGGGCGGCTTTGACCAGGAGTTCTTTTGGGACCCAGGTAAGTTCGGCAGCCCGCTGCGGCGAATAGGCGGCCACGTGTTGCTGCAAGGCGTCGAACCCGGTGGTGTACTGCTCGACAAACTCCCGGTCGTACAGACCTTCTTCAATCAGAACCGAGAGCCAGCCCAAGGCTAAGGCCCCATCCGTCCCTGGACGGAGTTGCAACCACAGATCGGCCCGCTTTGCCTCGGTCGTGTAGTGGGGGTCAACCACAATGAGTGTGGCTCCCCGGCGGTGGGCTTTGACGATCTGCTTCCACAGGAGGGGCACCGAAGCACTCGGCCGCATCCCCCACAGCACTATGCATTTCGTCAGGCCGGGGACGGGAGAAGTATGCGCGGTCGGGCCATAGCCATAGGTCAGGGCCTCGGCCATGGTTGTTGGGCCGGAGCAGATTTTATCCTGTCCGGCGCTGTTGGGGCTGCCGAAAAGGTTCAGAAAGCGCTCGCCAAGGCCCCAGTCCGCGCCATGAAACGTGCCGAAGGTGACGGCAACACTCTCGGGGCCGTGCTGGTGCTCCAGGGTTTGGAGCCGTGCGGCAATATCGTCCAGGGCTTCGTCCCAGCTGACCTGCTGCCAGGCTCCCTCTCCCCGTTGCCCGGTGCGTTTGAGTGGCCAGTGGACGCGCCCCTCCTGATAGTGTAACTCGGCGGCCCGGCGACCCTTAATACAGACAAACCCCTGACTGATCGGATGCGCCGCATCGCCGCTGATCTGGGTAATTCGTCCCTGCTCCACATGGGCGAGCACGCCACACTGCTGAGAACAGCTACAACATATGACGGGCCTGACGGCTGTCGTCTCTTGGGTGGAAAGAGTCATGGCGCGCCTTTCATGCAAAGAACATGAAATCGCTCTAGTCCATCTCAGACTTGGTGTCAATGAAAAAATAGTTTCAGGTGCTCGAAACTACGTGTCTTGCCAATAGGGGGGAAAAGGGCGTAGAGAGGAAAACGGTTCTGGAAAAGGGAGGGCTCGGTGAAATTCGGGATTTTTTCTACCGTAACAAAAGCCGACGAGCGCAGTGTCCAGCAGCTATTCCAGGAAAACCTGGAACAAGTCGTGTACGCCGAACAGCTCGGCTATGACAGTTTTTGGTTTGCCGAACACCACTTTTCCACTTACAGCATGATTGCCTCGCCCAACCTGATGGTGGCTTCGGCCGCTCAGCGGACCAGTCGCATCAAGCTCGGCCCGGCGGTGAATGTCCTGCCGTTTCATCATCCGCTCCGTTTGGCCGAAGAGGGGGCCATGCTGGATATGATGAGTAACGGCCGCTTGCTGTGGGGCATAGGCCGGGGCATCCAGCCCGGAGAATTTATCCCCTGGAAGGTGGACCATAACCAGAGTCGTGAGATTTTTGACGAAACCCACGAAGCCGTCATTCGTGCCTGGACGCAGCCCACCTTTTCTTACAGCGGCCGATTTATTGATATTCCCGAGACGAGCCTGGAACTCCGACCGGTCCAAAAACCCCATCCCCCGGTCTGGACCGCGGGCCTATCCGAACCGTCCGTCCGTTGGGCGGCGAAACATAACTATCCGTGTATGGAAGTGTATACCCTACTCCCGACCATGCAGCAGCACTGGGAGATATACCAGGAGGAAAATGCCCGGCATGGCCACAGGATTGATCATGTGGGTTTAGTGCCGACACGGCACGTGTATCTGGCTGCTACGGATGAGCAGGCAAAAGCGGAGGTCCTCCCGACGCTCGCCACGCGTTGGCAGCAGCTCCTCAAGCTCGCCAAACCGGCTGAAATGGCACAGTCGTCTTCCTACGCCTATCTCAAGGGAACATTTGATGCCGCGGCCAGAGGCGACCTGACTGAACTCATGGACCTGGGTATGCTCCTGATCGGCAGCCCGGAAACCTGTGTGCGGTTGATTCAGCGCCATCAGGAGTTTTTGCCAGACCTCCGGTATATGATTCTCTTTTTTGCCTACGGCAGTCTCAGTCAGGCGCAAATCCGGAACTCCATGCGGTTGTTTGCCGAGGAAGTCATGCCGGCGTTTCCGGCGGTTGAAGCCCGCATTCCGATGGTCAACGGACAGAGCGTACAGGAGCGGATATGACAGCCGCCGCTCAGGAAGTCTGGTTTGGGCCGCCGCTCGTGCCGGGCAAAAGGCCGGTCAAGAAAAACCTGTTTGAGGAAGTCGTGCACGCGACCGGTACCTTGGAGCTTGTACCGGTTTTTCCTTATCTTGATGATGGGGCGATCGTGCCGTGTCTGAGTGTCTCAATCGGCGGGCCGAACGCCAGAAAGTTCCAGTTTTTTCACGAGAACGTCGTCCCTGAAGTACTCCTCTGTCTCGCGGGCGAAGACAGTGCGCTCCAGGCGGGCCAGATGATGGTGCTGCCCAATATGCACGGGGTGAACAATTTCTTGAAAGACCTGGCGAACGAACACGCTTATATGGTCGTGCTGATTACCATTCGCATGAACTCCCAGGACAATCAAAACGAGGGATTTGTGATTCGATGCGAGCAGTGCAACGAGGTCGTCTATCGGCGCGAGACCAATATCAAGCGCGGGCCGGAGCGGCCGTATTACCCGGAGTTTTATGCGCTCGGTTTCTATGCCGATGCGGTTGAGGCGTTCAACGCTTCGGCTCGGGCGTGTCCCAAGTGCGGTCATATACAGGCGCCCTTTCCTGCCGAGCAGCTTGGCTGGCGACGCTACGCTCAGCAGGTTGCGGTTGCCAACCGCGCCCGGACAGCAAGCGAGCAGCGCGCCGCGCGCGACGGGTAGGGGGAGCGGTTATGGAACGCAGACGCATGGTGCAGCTCTTTGAGGCGGCCGAGCACCTCTGGGGGTCGTTCGATGATTTCCCCGCTCTGCCGCCTGGCATTGATCCCATGCCGCATCTCAGTCGGAATACGATCTCGCAGCCGTTCTTTCTGGTGAGCGACCAAGACCAGACCTTGATCAACCTGACCGGAGAGGGAGAGGTGTGGGTCGGGGGGGAGCGGCCGGAGCAATGGCAGCTTGCGGTGGGGGACAGTGTCTATATTCCGGCCGGTATTCCCAGTCGGGTGATAACCCATACCCCGAGTTTGCAGGTCCGCTTCAAAGCCGAGACCCCAGGCAGAGAAGCAGTCGTGTGGTACTGCCCCGACTGCCGGGCTGTCGTGCATTGGCAGTCTATTGATACCCAGGCTGAAATCCCCCAGACGGCCTATTGGCAAGCGGTTCAGCAGTTCAATACCGACCCCGCACTGCGCGTCTGTCCCGCCTGTCAGATAGAACATCCTCGGGTTGAGTTGGGTGATATTGCCTGGCCGGCAGTCGCTCAAGTCATTCAAAGC
>WTHD01000304.1 GCA_011523265.1 Candidatus Binatota bacterium | reverse complement strand
CCAAACTCCTTCAATATGGAGCGGTACTGGAGGGCTGGTCCGGGCAGGCTGGAGCCCCGGCTCTCGAAGTTGTCCTGCAAAAAAGTGCCCTGCTCTTTAACCATCATCTCTTTTTTGAAGTGCACGAAGTCCTGGAGCCGCAGTGGATGAAAGAACAGGGTGAGGTAAAAAGCTTCCTGCAAGGGCTGATCCAGATTGCGGTCGCGTTCTACCATCTCGGACGTGGCAACCTGGCGGGCACCCGCTCGTTGCTGCACGAGGGACTGCTGAAGATAGCCCCACACTCGCCCGCCTGTCTTGGCGTTGAACTCCAGGATTTCATTGCCGGGCTTGAAGGCTGCCGGCAGATCATCTCGGGTCTGAGCCCTGAAACGTACAGGCAGTTCTCTCTGGACGCGGTTCCCCGGATGCGGCTCGTCGCCTAGTTGAGGGTGCATCGTCATGCAAGTGGATCGACTCATTATCACGGCCCGAGCGCAGACCGTCCTGAGCCCGCTTTCGAGTGAGACCATTGTAGAGCGTATCGCGGATGGAAGCTGGGAGACCGCAAAGAGTAAACGTGTCCTTCCAATCGACAACAACGCTGGACACGTTTACTCTTCGGACGTTATGCTCCTGGCAACGGGCAAAGTTGGAGCCGGGGAGCAGTATATTCAGGCGGTCGAGGCGCTTCAGCAGCACGGCATTGCCGGCATGATCGCGCCCGCCTTTGCCTGGCCGTTCTTTCGGCTCTGTCTCAACATCGGTCTGCCGCCGCTGACCCTCTGGGAAGCGGGGGAAATTCGGACGGGCGACCGGCTGCGGATCGATGTGAATAACCGTATTGTGAAATCCATGAGCGCCGGTACCCGCTATCCGATTCGGGACCTGTCCGATCTCTATATCGAGATCCTGGCCTGTGGCGGGATGGAAGGTTATGTGCGGGCTCGGCTGGCGGAACAGCAAACGGTGATCTCTTCAGGCGGGTAGGCGGCCGGAAATCGTGCCCGGACGACCGGCACCCCTCCCGCTATACCGTGCCTGCCGTCTTTTCCCTCTCCCAACGGACTAAAAGAGCAAACGTATCCTTCCAATCGACAACAACGCTGGATACGTTTACTCTTTGTAAATACGGGCTGGGGCTATGCGACGCGTTCGAGACCTGCGGAAATATGAGATGCCGGACACGCTGTTGGAGATCTGGGAACGCCAGCAGGGCGAGTTTCTCTTGCCCGTGCAGGAAGTTGCCGTGCAGCGCTACGGGCTGTTTGACGGTCGTAGCCTCCTCATTTCCTCTCCAACCTCATCGGGTAAAACCTTTGTGGGAGAAATGGCCGCCCTGCGCGCCGCCTTTGCCGGCCGGCGCGTGCTGTATTTAACGCCGCTGCGTGCCTTGGCGGAAGAGAAATACGAAACCTTTCGCGCCCGTTACGGAACCTATGGCGTCAAGGTCGTGGTGGCAACGCGTGACCGACGCGAGTTTGACCACGATATCGAACACGGCGACTTTCACCTGGCCGTCCTCGTATACGAAAAACTCGCCCAGTTGCTCGTCCGTCATCCGCACCTGTTGCGGACGGTCGCCCTGGTCGTGGTGGACGAACTCCAGATGCTGGGCGACCCGGAACGCGGGTCGGGGCTGGAACTGACGCTGACAAAACTCCTCAGCGCCGTCCCGCGCCCGCAGCTCTTGGGACTCTCGGCCGTCCTGCGCGAGGCTGAGCAAGTCGCCGCTTGGCTGGATGCCGACCTCCTCTTACAGGATGAAC
Organism: Candidatus Binatota bacterium; assembly: GCA_011523265.1. Classification (GTDB taxonomy): domain Bacteria; phylum Desulfobacterota; class Binatia; order Bin18; family Bin18; genus Bin18. Next base: position 13,383 of record WTHD01000304.1, on the reverse strand, counting down.
GGCCGGTTGAACTCTACCGTGGCGTGGTGCTTGGCGACCGCTTTCGCTACCGCACGTATAACACGGGCGAAGAAGGCGCGGAGCGCCTGGCTCCCGCTGAGTCGGACGACCCGCGTGAGCTCTTATACGCCCACGTCACGCATCTCGCGCGGCAGGGAGAGCAAATCCTCATCTTTCTGAAAGGCAAACGGGATACGGTCCAGTGCATCCTGGAGCTGGCCGAAGCCTCTGAGCTGGCACCGGCCGCCGATGCGCTGGCGGCTCTTGAGCCGCTCGAAGAAACCTCCCTCAAGGCACAACTGCGCGTTGCCCTTGCTGGGGGGATGGCGTTTCACCACGCCGACCTGACCTCGGCGGAGCGGGCGATTGTCGAGGCTGCCTACCGTCAGGGCGAAGTGCGGGTCATTGCGTGTACCACGACGCTGGCCTTTGGGGTGAATCTGCCCGCCTCCACGGTGTTCATCGAAGCCGTCAAATGGGATACGGACAAACGGACCGGTACGGCGATTGAAGTCCCGCTCACCTGGGCCGAATATGAAAATATCTCCGGACGGGCGGGTCGACTCGGATTCGCGTCGCCCCCCCCTTCTTTGGGGGGCCGCCCTGAGCCAGTCGAAGGGCAAGGGGGCAAAGAGACATTTGGCCGGTCCGTCTTGATTGCCACCAACCAGTTCCAGGCCGACCTGTTGTGGCGGGGCTATGTGATGGGCGAGCAGGAGCAGTTTACCCCAGCCCCCGGCCAGACCGGACTCACGGATCGCATCCTGAACCTGATCGCCTCCAAGGTCTGTCTTTCGACGGATGAGCTCCAGGCTTTTTTAGACCTGACCTATCTCGGCTTTCAGCAACGGGGCAAACGCGCGCCTGCCTCGGACCGGGTCGCAGACGAAGCCGAGCGAGCGCTGAGCGTTCTGGTCACCACGCAGCTTGTCAATCGCACTGAAGACGGACGGCTGGAAGCCTCAACGCTGGGAGAGGTCGCGGCCCGCAAAGGCATCCGCGCGGCAACCGCGGTAAAACTGGCACGCTTTTTTGAGTCGGCCCAGGGACGCGACGTATCCGAACTGGAACTCTTTTATGCGCTGAGCCTGACCGAAGACGGCCAGAAAATGCAGATTCCGTTGTCGTCGGCCGAACACCGTGGCCGAGGGTATGAAAGCAAAGTGGGCGAATGGATACGCGAACGCGGCTATGAGCCGGGCGACGAGCTCCAGAAGCTCCTCAACGCCCGCATGCTGCCGACAACCCAGGAGGCCCGGTCGGCCAAGCTCTCGCTGCTGCTGCTGGGCTGGATTAATGGGGACGAACTGTCGTCTTTGGAAAACCGCTGTCAGTGTTATGCCGGTACGATTCTCAGCCTGACGGATGAGGTCAGCTGGCTGGTGGATGCGGCGGCGGAGATTGCCGAGGTCATGGGTTGGGCGTCGGCCACACAACTGTCCGAACTGGCGGAGCGGGCGCGACTCGGGGTCGATACACCGAGCCTGGAGTTGGCCCGGGCTCAGTTGCCCGGACTCAACCGTGAAGAAATCAAGACGCTGGTGTCCGCGGGGTTCGACTCGCCCCTGGCCGTGCGTGAGGCGTCCCCAGAAGCCCTGGCACCCTACCTGTCGCCGCCACAAATTGAGGCGCTACGCACGCCCTGAGACACCCCTCAGCAACCGGACATATGACCAGCCCACCTCCTGCTGCCGTTTTGGAACTGGCCCTCCAGACCCTGGAAGCCGAACTGGTCGAGCCTGAGCGCTTGGCGTCCTTTCGGACCGTGCTGAATACAGCCGAGCCGGTCGCTGAGGCGGACCGTCTCCGCTGGTATGCGAACGGGCAGGTCTACCTGGAACGCTCCGCTCACGGGACGCTGACGTTCTTCCTGCCGGCCATTGCCGCGAGTTCAGCTCCCCGCCGTTTGGGAACTTTTGATCGTCAGGGACGTTTGCTCTCGCTTTTTTCCTATGCCGCGGATGGTCTGGTGCAGCGGTTTAAGGTGCGCAATATGGACGGCCACTTTCTCGGCGTTGTCCGAGGTGCCGCGTCCCATCTGGGCTGGGGTGGGTCCGACGTGATCGGGGCCTTGGCCGGCGAGGGCGGCTTTGAGATGGACCGGACGCTCACATTCTTCCGCTCGGTCCCGTATGAAGACGTGGAGACCCTCCCGCCGTTAGACGCTCCGATGAATCTCCCGTCTGGCGGCGGGGCAACCATCTTGAATGTGCTGGCGCGCTTGGGGCAGGACCAGGAAAAACAGGCGCTACGCTACTATGGACCGTATCCCAGCGACCAACTCTTTTTTACTCTACGAGAGTCCTTCATCTGCGGAGGAGAAGTTGGGGCCAATCGCGAGCGTTTCACCCAGGGGGCCGAAGAGGCCGCCCTGCATATGACGATGGTTGAGACCGCGGTTGACTGGCGACCCGCCCCGCACGAGCGGTTTTATCCGGGGGCGCATACCTGCGTGCAACTGCGCGATGGAGTCGAAAAAGTCTACGATCACGGCCATACCTATTACCGGGCCGACCTGGTGGCCGAAGCCCATCGACTCCGTGTGCTCCAGACCGAAGAGGGACAACGCCGCTATATCGCCAGCCTGACCATACTGGGACAGGCGCTCGAGGATCATCTTATCCTGGATGAACAAGGAGAGATTCTTGAACGTCTGCCTCAGCCCGTACAGCCCTCCCTGCGGGGCGATCCGGTCCTCTCTCCGGACTGGAAGGCTGCCCTCGTCCGTCTGATTGCCGCGGAGAGCACGACGCTACTGCACACCACGCTGTGGCCGGTGATGGATGAACTGACCATTCTGTGGGGCAGGGTACCTAAAGAACTGTGGGCGCTGAGTGGCACTGAACTCGTTTTGCACGCGGGGATGATTGCCGTCCACCAGGACATGCAGAGCCGGGCCAACAGTGCGGCAGAAAAAATCCTGATCGCCTCTCGCTTTCTGTCCGAATTGGCGCGGCTAGTCGGTCCGGTGATCCGCAGCCGCGCCCAAGCTCAGTTGGCCAGTCTCTCGCCCGCTGACCAGAATGTGGCCCTGCTGTTCGTCGCCTCGGATACGCCAGGACTGTCGGATGACGAGTTGCGGGCGTTTCTGACGGGTCTGGCGCAGGGGGAAGGACTGCCGCTAGTGAGGTAGAGGTAGGCGTCGTGGAATCCCTCAAAGAACAGATTAAGCACGAGACTGAATTGCTGCGACTGCTGTGGATAACCGCAATTGTGACAACGGGAGGAGCACTTGGGCTTTTGCTGGGAGAAGCTACTCCTGTTCGTATCCTCTTGGCAGGACTCGGCTTCCTCATTACACTGATTCTTATTGCGGTAGTCCTTCGACAAGAGATCACAGTCCGAAGGCTCTTACGCCAAATGCGAGAGAAGGAGCGGCAAGCATGAGTGTTTTAGAGTGGTTTCAGTTGGCCATTGGTGCGGGCTTATTTATCTCCCTCGCTGTCCTGGCCCTGATGGTCACCCGGCACTCTCGGCGGGATAGCGACCTGTAGACTTTGCCGCGCTGACCGTCTGGCAGTGGGCGGCCACAATCCTATTGATATCCCGCGCGTAGCCGCCGCCTAAGGTCACAGCAAGGGGGACCCCCGCCCGTCGGGCAAAGTCGCACGTTATCCGATCCCGCTCCCCGACCCCGGCCATCGACAGCACCAGTTTTCCGAACCGGTCGCCCTGGAGCACGTCCACACCGGCCTGATACAGAATCAGGTCCGGCCGGGCTCGTTCGAGGAGTACGGGCAGGCTCTCCTCCAGCCGACCGAGATACTGTTCGTCCGTCGTGCCGTCCGGCAGGGCGATATCCCACGAGCTGTGCTCTTTATGGGCAGGGTAATTATTGGCCGCGTGCATGGAAAAGGTGAAGGTATCGGGGTCGGTCTGACACAACGCCGCCGTACCGTTCCCCTGATGTACATCAAGGTCGAGAACGAGGGCGCACCCGATACACCCCTCTGCTCGCAGCCGCCTCAGGACAATGACCAGATCGTTAAAAATACAGTAACCTTCGCCGTGGTCGGCGAAGGCATGGTGAGTGCCTCCGGCCAGATTGGCGGCAATCCCGTCTCTCAGTGCGGCCCGAGCCGTCCCCAGCGTTCCACCAATCACGGCAAACGCGCGGTGGACAAGTCGCCGGGACCAGGGCAGGCCGAGGCGGAGCAGGGCCTTACGCTCCAGCGTCCCGTTGAGAAAGGCATGGACATACCCCGGCGTATGCACGCGAAGAATATCTTCAAGGGCTATCGGCTGCGGCTCAACGATTTCCTCTGGCGTGAGGATACCCTCGGCCAGCAACCGTTCCGGGACCAGGCGATACTTGTCCATGGGATAGGAGTGATTGCCCATGGGTGCGGTGTAGCGAGCAGAGGTAAAGGCTTGCATCCTTACTCCCTGAAGACCGCCTTCAGCAACGCCTGAACATTGGTGACCCGGACGACGCGCCACCGACCCTCAGGGGTATAGCGGAGTCCAATCTCAATCTCTTCGCCGCTGTCGAGCGGAACGGAAAAATAGCGGATGTCTTCCCGAGTCTCCCCGCCGATGACCGTTCCGATGAGGGCAATGGTCGGGATCTGTGGGAGCGTCAGGTCTGAATTATGAAAGGTCTGCTGTATTGCAAACGTTACTCCCGCCTTGGCGAGGTCCTGGACATCCCGAGTCAGACTCTCAAGTCCCCTGTGCAGGAGCCCGACGAGGGAGTCCGGCGGCGTGTCATGCTGTTGCGGGATATCCGGCACACTTTGCCCCAAATCCTCCAGGGCGTAACTGACCACACTGTCGATATCGACAGTGTGCGTAAAAGTCTCATAGTTGCGCGTCTTGAGCGCCTGCTGGATGTGATAGACCGCATAGGAAGGGGTCTGCATCCAGGCATAGACTCCACCTAGCCCGAGAAGGGTACACAGCACAATCACTCGTAGGCTTTTCATGCGCCCCATCATACGGCAGGAATATCAGATGCGAAATGTAGGGTGCGGATGAAGCCGGACTCTGGTATGCAGGGGTGATCGCTGTTGAGCAGCTTAATGGAGAGAGGCGCGATGCAGGCAATAGGCATCCTCTACCCTGGTGATATGGGTCATAATGTGGGGCGTGTGCTGAAAGAAGACGGCTTTGCCGTTGTGACGACGCTGGTCGGGCGGAGCAGGCGCACGCGACAGCTCAGCACCCAGGCCGGAATAACTGAACTGGATTCTCTGGCGGCGGTCGTTGAGCGGGCGGACATCGTCCTCTCAATTATTCCCCCAACGGCCGCCCAGACAGTCTCGCGCGATTTTGCCCAGGCCGTGCGGCAGGCGAACCGGAGGCCGCTATTCGTTGACGCGAATGCTGTCTCTCCCATGACCGTTGGCCAGGTGGGTGAGACGATTCGGACTGCGGGCTGCGACTTCCTCGACGCCTGCATCATCGGTCCGGCTCGGGATGTGCGGGGTCGCTGTACCGTGTATGTCAGCGGTCCGCACGTCCGGGCGTTTGAGGCGGCCCTCGGGCAATCGCTCCGCCTGCATCCCTTAGGGGATGCCATTGGCCAAGCCTCGGCCTTTAAGATGTTGTTCTCCGGCCTCAATAAGGGCCTGGTTGCCGTGCTGAGCGAACTGACGGTGGCCGCGCAGGAATATGATTTCCTGGACGATTTGCTCGCCTGTTACACCGAACTGTTTCCGGGAGTCATGCAGTCGCTGGAATGGCTTGTGCCGACCTATCCCTTTCACGCCGCCAGACGGGCCGAAGAAATGCGTGAGCTGGCCGAAACGCTGGAACACTTGCGCTCTTCCGCGGTCATGGCGCGCGGGACGCAGCAGACTCTGGCCGAGATTGGCCAGCTCGACCTGCCTGGCCGATTCCCGGAGTATGGAGAACACGACTGGACGCTGCGTCAAGTGCTTGAAGCGCTCGACCAGTGTGGAGCGCTGAAACGGAGTTCCTGATATATGCGCTGTCCAGGCATATTGACACGGATGAGAATAGTAGGCTAAATATGAACACGCCTGTTCCAATAATGAACTATTAAGTAAATCCTAAAAACAAGGAGTGTCTGATGTCACAGACGCACACAGTGAAGGCCACCTCCGATGCAATTTTTACCCAACTGCTCGATGTCCAGGACCTGGACATGCGCCGTCTGTACGAGAAGGCGAAACGCGACCAGTGGAACGCTTCGACGGATATTGACTGGGACGCCGGGGGCGACCCGGACTGCGGCATTTTACCCGATGGGTTAATTGATATTTACGGCACAAAATACTGGGACAAGCTGGACGACAAGCACCGACTCGACCTGAATCGGCACTTCTCCGCCTGGCGGATCAGCCAGCTCATGTACGGCGAGCAATTCGCCCTCATGGTCTGCGGTCAGATTGCCAATGTCGTGCCGGGTATCGACTCGAAGTTTTTTATGGCGACCCAGGTCGCTGATGAGGCGCGCCACTCAGAGGTGCTGGCCCGCTATCTGTACGACAAAGTCGGTGTGACGTACCCGCTGACCGCCAACCTCAAGAATCTGTTCGACCACATCCTGGCCATGCCACAGTGGTACCTCAAGACCGTGGGAACCCAACTCGTAGCAGAAACCCTGGCGGTCTCGTTGTTTCGGATGCTGGCCGACCACAGCCCAGACCCGTTAATCAGCCAGATTTGCCGCCGCATCCTATCTGACGAATCCCGCCACATGGGCTTTGGGATGTTAAGCCTGCCCGACCAGATACAGGAGTTGTCAGAGCAGGAGCTCAAAGAGGTCGAAGAGTTTGCCTGCGAAGCAACCGCCGGACTCTTGCAGGGCCAGTTTCCGCAAGAAGCCTACGAAGCCGTCGGTTTTACCAAGGCCGAGATAGAAGACATCCGAACCATGCGTCACGAAGTTGCCAAAAAGAATGAATATGTGGCGTTTCGGACCTTCTTTAAGAAAGATTTTCATGCCGCCCTGTGGAGCAATATGGAGAAAGTCGGCCTGCTGAGCGAGCGGGCGATTGGGAAGCTCGGAGCCATGGGCATTACGGCTCCCCAAGCGCAGCAACGGGAACAAGCAGCCGCTTAAAGGCAGACACAGGGGCAGGGTTTCAAACCCGCCCCCACTCCCTTCAGCAGGATGCTTCGGCGGCCTGCTTTTTTTGTGCTAGAATCTCCCTCGACTCTGTGGGTCTCATACTTGGCTTGTTCCCTTCCCGCTAATCGGTATACTCTCCCCGCTCGTATAGTATAATCAAACGCGGCGCCGGACGGTCCAGATGCATGGTAGGCCGATCGTTGGTGCTCATCATACCGGCAAAAGGAGGGAGATCATGAGTGAATTTGTTGAGGTTGCAGAGGCCAGAAAACTGTCTGGATTGCGACTTGTGCTGTCGCTCGGTGTGCCGGGTCCGTGGAGCGAGGCTGCCAAAGGCATTTTGTACGTCAAAAAGATTCCCTATGCCCGCGTCCGTCAGGAAATCGGTGGTCCCAACACGGAACTGAGCGAATGGACCGCACAAGCGACGGCCCCAGTTGCGATCTGGAACGATGAACCGCCGCGTTCAACCTGGATAGAGCAGCTTTTTCTGGCCGAGCGCCTTGAGCCGACGCCGGCTTTGATACCGGACAATATCGAGGACCGGATGCTGATGTTCGGCTATTGTAACGAGCTGTGCGGCGAGCACGGCTATGGCTGGTCCAAACGCCTGATGCTGCTCCACACGGTCCTGACCGACTCGGACGCGGACGAATCGGCGCGGGCCTTTGCCACGCATATGGGGAATAAATACGGCTATACTCGGGAAGAAGCCGAGGCTGCACCGGCCCGGGTGGCCAATATTGTGACAACGCTCGGCTCCCGCCTGGAACAGCAGCACAACAACGGCAGTCGGTTTTTTATCGGCAACCAGTTGTCCGCCCTCGATATCTATTGGTCTACGTTTGCCGCGCTTATCCAGCCGCTGCCGCACGAACTCTGCCCGATGCCCGATGCCTTTCGGGCCATGTACATCAATACCGACCCGGTGGTGCAAGCCGCGGTGAAGCCGATACTGCTCGAACACCGCGACTTTATCTATCAGGAGTACCTGGAGTTACCGATTGATCTCTAGGTGGGTTGCGCGAGACGCTGGTAGAGAGAGGAGTGCCTCTATGGCTGCTAACCAGACGAATGTCCACAAAAAGATGGATAAGATATTGCAAAAGCTGAACACGCTGGAAGATAACGACAAGGCGTTGGTGAAGCAGACTAACTACTTGGCGCAACTGGTGGTGCTGGCCAAGCAGGACTCCGCTCGCCAACACCAGGAGTCCCAGGCCATGTTACGGGAAATGAAGCAGGACTCCGACCGCCAGCGCCAGGAGTCCCAGGCCATGCTGCGGGAAATGGGACAGATTTTACTGAAAGTCAAAGAATCCTCAGACCGGACAGAGGAGCGAGTCGCAGCCATTTTAGCCGGGACCCGTCAGCACTGAAGCCGTTACTGAAGCTGGTAGTCGGTAATCACAAAGTTCTGCATGGACTCCTGCCTCTCCAGCGTTACCGTCTCGCCCGGCGTAGGAAAATCGTTCACCGTACACATTCCTTCCGCGCCCCACATGAACTCCTTCCCCAGGGTGGTCAGGGTCGCATTTGCGGCTCTCACCGCTCCGTACCGCGCAGGAACCCTGTTCCTGGGGTGGTCACGGTAAACGTGGCGCTGTCGAACTCCACTCCATCGGCAATGGCACGCACCGTATGCGTGCCCTCGCCCAGCAGATTCCAGTTGAACGGCAGGACAAAGCCGTTCCTGCTATCGCCGCAGACGCTCGTCGTATCACGCCGCTCGGTCCCATACGTAGCCGGAATTCGGGTCGTGTCGTTAATTTCAATCTCTACGCTGGACAGTTCGGGACGGCCCGGAACATACGGCTCCAAAACGTTCACTACGTACATGTCCCGGCCCAGCTCATCCATGGTCTGGGTGAGCGGAACAGGCACCCAGAAGGAACCGTCCTGATTTCTCACGGTCGCGCCTGGCTCGACATCAATGGTGATCCGTGGCGGGATGACTGTGCCCGCCGGGCTGCGCGGATGTGGTGGCAGGGCGCTTTTTGACAAACCGGTAATGGGCCAACTCAGCCGCACATTCCCGATGTCGATAGTGAATATCCCGCTTGCACCCAGAATCGTCTCGTAAAATTCTGTTCGATCGTGCCCGTCGTCGTCCACATAAGAAATCGTGAAACGTTGGACGTGGTCAACCACTTCCTGGACGGTCGTCTGGCCCGTGATGTGCGTTTTGTTCCCTGAGCCGGTTCGCGCCCACCAGTTCCCCCGGTTGTCTACTGATTTCTCGCTATGCTCAAGCGCATCGTAAAAATACCGCTCGGCCACTTCGGGCACCGCGGGAGGTGGGGGTTCTCCCCCTGGTCCGGTGACACACACCCAGCCGGAGAACCGCCCGACACCGCTCTGCATTGAGCCCTGGGAAGGGCTCTCCAGCCTGCCAGTTAAGCCCGGTGGTCGTGGGGGCCGGCGGCGGTCGATGCGGTAGATGACGCCCATCTCGGCATTCTCCAGATGCCAATCTTCTTCTGATAATTGACCGTTTCTTACTTTCTCTTCATCCTCTTTATCTAAACCTGCGCAAGGGACTTTATCGTCTTGGAGCGGTTGCTCGCACAGGGAAAACCCGGTTGATACGTTCGGGTCGTATTGGGAGAACACCAGCGCCTTATCGTCGCCAGTAAAACCGGGCACGCCAAAGCCGCGCTGCACTGTCGCGATCTTCTCCATCTCTCCAGTCATCAGTCTGCCAGCATAGACCGGCGCAATATAGACCGTTGATTGATTCTGAGTCTCGTCAAATCTGTCAAAGGTCAGCCAATTATCGTTGGTCTGACCCAGGGCCGGAAAGGCATAATGAACGCCGCGTCTGGGTGGAATCAGCGGGAAGCCCCTGCCCGTTTCGAGATCCAAGGCGCGCAGGCTCCACTGGCCGCGCTGGATCAGAGAATCCTCATCGCCGCTGACGGTCACCACACTCAGGGCGTCGTAGACGAGCCACTGCCCGTCGGCTGTGAAATTGATCGTACTCGCGTAGGGGAGGGTGTCGGGTACGGGAGCAGTATATTCAACAGGGGTGAGCAGGAAGGTGCGCTGCTCCTCGGTTTCCCTATTAACAATGGTGATCTTGTTATCCGGGCTACCCTGCGCATTCAGCAGGATCACGCCAAACAACCGACCGTCGGGGGACAGGGCAGCCGCAGCAACCGGGGCGGGAGACTCAAGACACTGTTGCTCATTACCATCGGTTGCAATGAAGCAAAGGTCGTTTTCGGCATTGACAAAGACGGCCAAACCGCCATCACGAGAGACAGAGGGTCGTGCCCGGACCACGATATCCTCGGCCAGTTGGACCCCTTGTTCCCCGTCGCCTTGGGCGGCTTCCCGCCGGCCCAACCGGAACTGGCCCAGGACATCTCGATACACAAAGAGGGTGGCGTCCGGCCCGCGAACGACAGGGATAGGCGGCGAGCCCGGGGTGGGACCATCAAAAATCCCAACGACAATAAACGCCTTAGTGGTCTCCTCAGCGGCCCGGGCCGGTAAATACTGCTTCTCAATGAGGGATTCCGTGGCCATCTCACATGCCAGGCGGGCATCAACAAACTGCGAGTTCTGGACCAGATAAACGGTCAGCGCATGGTAGAAAATGCGCTCGGCGTCGCACATGGCATGGCGCACACTTTGATGGGCATTGTTGCGCGAGGTGCCTTGACTGGCAGGGCATCCGATCTTGGGGAGAGCACGCAATGCCTCGCGGCCTTCCTCGGACTTATAAAAGCCTTCGAGGCCTTTCACGAGCAGATAAAAGGCGTGGCTGATAATAGTGCTATTGATGTGGATACCGCCGTTGTTTTCTCGAATCTGAAAAAAATCGTTCATGCGCTTCGGATACGGGCGACCGAGATGCGTAAGGAAAGCCTTGGGGTCTTTCATATTGCGGATCGGGCGGCCAAGGTCCGGGCCACCGCCGCCAGAGGCTGGGAGGACCAGGTCTCCGCCGGTAATCCAGTCCGGCTCATCTCTTGTACTCCAGGCTTCGACCATTTCGCCGAAAATGTCGGCAAACGCCTCGTTCAGCGCGCCCGGCTGGTCTTGATAGAGCAGATTCGCCGAATGCTCGATAACCCCGTGGGTCAGCTCGTGGCCCACGACATCCAGCGCTCCGGCAAACGGACGACCATCGCCAAAGACGATGAGGTTCGAGCCGGGAAGCCAGAACGCGTTCTTATAGTCCGAGCCATAATTGACAATCGCATGAATCGACGCTTTCTGGGCGTCAAATGAATACCGGCCGTGCCGCTCCCAATAATAATCGTAGACCTCAGACAGGTTGTAGGCTGCACTGACTGCATCGGGTGGAAAAGACGGAGGCTCCCCCCCTTGTCCATCAGGGTCGGCGGGTTTACGAACGACAGGAGCGCCCATGAGGATTTCCTGGCCCTGCGCATCGCGGACCCAAATAGCACCGCGCTGAATCCAACCATGCGGACCCTGAGCCTTCCAATCGAACATCTCCTTACTGGTATCAATCATCCAGAAAAAACCGTCTTGCCGCCATACGTGGAGGTTCCGAACGCGGGGGTTCTGAGAAGTACTGAACAGGTCCTCGTCCTGCTCATGAGCACAACCAGTAACAGTCGCCCTACAATTATTACGGCTAGGGTGGTCATTACGGCCAGTGTGGTGCATGACTTGGTTATAGGCCGTCAACTCGTCTCCATTGACAGCATCAATGATCACTAGCCACTGGGAGGTTAAACCGAGGGCCAACTCCAGCTTCCAGGCCAAGCGAGGCGGGGTGTCGCCCGGTGCGTAGATGATGAGTTCGGAAGCGGTGACTTCGGCTCTGTCACCGTCAGTCAGCCCGGTGCGAGCGTACTCAACCGCGGTCGCTTCGTCGAGCGCCGGCACGATGCTGAGGTCTTTTGGGGTGGGCACGAACGACCCGTTCATCACATCAACGTGTCCCGCTGGATTGAGGTGAACAATAATATCGGCCGGCCAGACGGGTACGCCCTGATACTGTTGGCGAAAGCGCAGATGTGTCCGGCCCAGTGTGTCGGTCTGCCGACGGACCAGGACCAGTTCGGCGTTCGGGTCGTCAAGGCGCAGCAGGTCACAATTCGTGCGGAGAAACGTCCGGGCGGTCGTGAGAGACGAATCGCCCACTGCACGGATACCGTGTTGGGCCTGCTGTAATACTTCGCCCTTAATCTGGCGGGGCGTGCCGGCTATGGGGCGGAGGCTGACCGACACCTCACCTGGGCAACGGGTCTCAAGCTCGGACAGGGCTTGGCGCTGCTCGGGAGTAAGCTGGGGAGGCGGGGCGTATGGCGCGTCCGTTTGGAGGCCAGCCAGATGCTGACTGAGGCGCTGGGCCAACATTGCCACGCGTGGGTCCGGGTCAACTTCCAATGATTCGCTCGCCGGAGCCAGTGTGTCGGATTGATAGAGGGGGGAGAACGTAAAGGCCGGCGTATTGCCGTCGGCCAGATTCCAACTCAGCAGGAAAATCGCCAAAAGAGCGATTACACAGCCGAACGCTTTTCTCAATTGTCCCTGATAGCGTTTCCGACGAGTAGTCATAGCCTTGTATTATTATCCGCTCGGCAGTGTCTCAGTTTGGAAAATTCTGGCCAGGAAAATCTCCTGTTTCCCTGTGCTCATCCTAATGATACATATTGTTTGCATCTTGAATATCCCTATCGAGAACATCTTTATCTGTCAACGTCCTTTCGGGTGACGTTTTCTCTATTCCCTATATGATTGGCAATTATCTGCCCCCGACTACTCAAAGCCGACAATGCGAACGTTTTCGAGTCGAAACTCGCCGTCACGTTGCGCGTACCAGCCGGTGAGTTCAAGCGGGGTGCCGGGCTGGGCCTGAGCGATCTTTGCGAGCGTGTCACGGGGACCGGTCACATCGAGGTCGGCCTTTCTCTTGCCGGCCCGATGCAGGAAAATCTGCCGCGGGGTAAGCCGGGGCGAGTTGGGGGCGGTAATATTCGTGACCTCGAGTTGGAAATCGCCCCGATAGCCGGTTATGCCCAACTGAATGACCGCCAAGGCATCGGGGGCCGGGTCCGTATTGAGAAAGCCGGTCACCACCACTTTGAAAGGAAAGCGACGGGTCTTGGCCGAGGGCCGGTCGCCGCCCACACCGACTCCGCCCTGCGCCCAGACCGAAGGAGCGGGTAGCAGGCTCAGGCAACAGAGGAGCAATAGCAATGTCCGGTAGTATCCCCCTTTGCAATTCCCCCTCCTTGGCTCTCCCCTCCTCACGACACGACAGTTTGAGGGAAGCACGGGCCGGGGCCGCGCTATCCCCTCCTTGGACGCGTGATGTGAATTGTTAGGCGGGGAAGAGGGTGGTAAAGGCCAACGGAGGG
>WTHD01000336.1 GCA_011523265.1 Candidatus Binatota bacterium | reverse complement strand
CCCCCACACCACCTGAGACGCCTGCCAGAGAAGCTCCGGCACAGGCCACTCCCTTACCATCGACCACCAAGGAACGGAGAGAGGCTACCCCGCTCAAAGCTACTCCCCCATCAGTCCCTGAGTCGCTAGCGCCGGCGCCCACTATCTCACCTCAGGACACCCCGCAACCGCCGCTCGTGTCTTCTGTTCCGACGGTCTTAGCGAAGAAAGTAGTAAAAAAGGCTCCTCCGCTCCCACTCCGGCAGGTAGCGCCTCCTGCTCCCACACCACGCGAGCCGCCTGACAGAGCAGGTCCGGCGCAGGCCACCCCCTTACCATCGGCCCCTCGGGGACTGAGGGCGGCTATTCCGCTCAAGGACCCTCCTCCAGCAGCCCCTAGGTTGCCGGCGCCTGCCCCTGGTATCTCATCTCCAGATACTTCACAACCGCCGCCCGTGCCGGCCACAGCCGCTCAGCATCTCAGGCAAGGCTATACCCTCTATAATCAGGGGAATATGGATGGGGCGATTCGCCAGTGGCGTAAAGCCATAGACCACGCCCCCAGCCATGCCGAGGCGCATTATCGGATAGGGATCGCACTCCAGGAACGCGGAGAACTGCCGCAGGCGATTATAGCCTTGCGCGAGGCCACGCGTCTTAATCCGAATGAGGCGACCATCCATATCCATCTTGCCCGGGCATGTGAGGCCGCAGGGAATACCCAAGACGCGCTGGCAGCCTATCGCAAAGCCTTGCAGTTGGTCCCGACCTCAGCCCATGTGCACCATCGCATTGGTCACGTGCTCGCGGCACAGGACGATCTAGCCGGAGCCGTGCAGGCCTGGCGACAAACGATCCATCTTCAGCCTGATTACGCCTATGCCTATGTGAGCCTCGGACGAGCCCTAGGGCAATCCGGCCAAAAGAACGAAGCGGTGGCGGTCTATGAGCAGGCTCTTCAACTAGATCCCCGAGCGCCTTTTGTCGCCGAGGTGCGTCAGCAGATCGCCCGGCTGCGGGCGGCTGAACCGTAATCTGCGCTGTTTCTGCGCGAGAGCCTCGTCATGACGAGGAAAACGAAGGGCGGCCTGAAAGTTCGGGATCGACAGAATGCCCCCAACCGCGCGGCTGAGCGCCAAGGTGAGAGTGTCGTCAGCCGTGCGATAGCGGTGCTGCGTGCCCTCTCGCGGCGGATCGTGGATAACGTCCCAGACCCGCTCTTGCCACACAACCCGACCGGACGGCAGTTGATATAGTGAGAGTTTGAGCGATACCCCCGCGCGTGTGGGTCCGCGTACCGGCAACTCGAGCCGACGCATGCCAACCCGGACCTGTCGATAGCGGCGCAGGCTGAACAGCGAAAACTCGTCTATCGTACAGCCCAGGGCATAGGTCGCCCGCTGATTATCTGCTGACAGCGGCTCTGGAAACGGAAACGGCAGCATTTCCGTTTCAATACCCGCCTCGCGAAAGTGCAGGGTCAGGGCGTATTGCACGGTCTCTGGGAGCCGGGCGAGGGTAAAGAACGTCTTGGGGATATCCGGCAGATGCGGCATCCCCGCGTCCATGTGGCGCAATGTGCCGATATCGGAGGCGATTCCGGCTGGGGCTATGGTCACCTGTCCTTCCTCAAAATTCAGGCCGGAGAAGCCAATGAGAGCGCTGGGGTCATCGGGCAGCCGAATGATTTTCTGCCGGGCCTCGTGGATGCGCAGAGACGGACGACGATCAAGCGGCTGTAGGACGAGCACATACAGCGGTGGAAGCAGCGGGGGCTGCCTCCGCGTCAATCGAGGAATATATCCGACGCTAACGGGGTGGACTTTTGGTGGGCGCGAGACACGACGCGAGAGCTCCGTCAGCCATACGTCAGTCAGCGTCGTTCCGGAGCCACATCCAACCATACCCACAACGAAGAGTAGGCCAAGGAGCAGCCACGAACAGAAACGTTGAAAAGGAAATAGAGGACCCGTGTACATTTTTTAGATTTCAGCCCTCCGAGGCTGAGGGCAGCCTCGGGGTCGCGTGCACGCACTGTACTATGCCTGGGCATCGGTCGCTAGGGGGATACAGGAACCAAGCGACACCAAACTTACGTCCGCTAGCGATATGATTGAGCGATCTCTCTCACTGGCATTTGGCATATAGTGTACAATGACAGACAGTAAGAAAGAGCCGGAGGACTGTTCAAATGCCACCTTCCCCTGCGACTGATCCGTTTGCGGATATCTTGAGTACCACGAACGCACACCGTGCCCAGCATAGCTGCGGAGCCTACCCGTATGATAAGGGCTCATTGCTTGGAGTCCTTGCGGCAGCAGTCAAGGCTACTCGGATTATCGAGGTGGGAACCGCCCTCGGTTACAGTGCCCTCTGGCTCGCCCACGGCGCTCCAGGTGCGCAAGTCGATACTATCGAGAGCGATCCTGAGCACGTTCGCATCGCCCGTCAACGCTGCATTGACTATCAGATGAGCAACCGCGTCCACGTCCACCACGGTGATGCCCTGACAGTCCTCGGCGGCCTTGACCCAAACGCCTACGATCTCGCATTCTTCGACGGCTTTGCGCCTACCCCACAGTTGGTTACGGGTCTCTATCAACGGCTACGGACCGGCGGTGTTCTGGTGTGTGCGAATCTGACGCTCGGCCCTCACAACGCGGACGATCTCCTCGCCGATCCAGACGCTTGGCTGGCGCATTCATTCGGCGAGACCGCCATTGCGGTGAAGCGTTGAGTATAGGACCAGACTGCTGAAAACGCACTTCGACAGAAAAGGGCCTATTTCCTGACGAATCAGTACCACCGCCCCACTTCAGTAGCCGCGCTCCAGTCCAAGACATTCAGGAGCGCTTGGCCGGTGACGTAGCGCCGCAGGTTCTCGCAGAACAATTCCAGGCCCCTGCCCCCTGGTTCCCCTTCGTCGTCCATTGACCTTCCGTACGCTTCCTGTCACGACAGCCTCATCTCCATACGGGACAACGAATCCGCGCTCATTCGGGCGGGCGCAGACCCGAACCTGCCGAACGAGAGTGGCGAACCATATGTGCAAGACGTTCGAGTGCCTGACGAAGAAAAAATACCGCATGGAACGGTAGGGCCGTCCCATAGGACGGTGCCGGCGTCATGGCAGGGCGGTACAACATCGGATGAGACAGACGGGTGGCAAGCCTGCGGGAAGCGTGACAGGTTCCCGTAGGGGTTCTGGCGCGTTTGCACCGGTTAGA
>WTHD01000299.1:10073-15148 GCA_011523265.1 Candidatus Binatota bacterium | reverse complement strand
CGGCTGAGATATGAAGCGTGGAAGTTTGCGCAAACGGAAAACGGAGGCCAGACCATGGAGCATCTGAACGCCTTACCCGTGGGCACGCGGCTGGGAGAGTACGAGATTGAGGCCGTACTCGGGGCGGGCGGGTTTGGTATCACCTACCGGACCGTGGATGTCACGCTCAACAAAGTCGTGGCCATCAAGGAATATCTGCCGCGCGACTTTGCCATACGCACGAATACCCGAACCGTCGAGCCGACCTCCAGCGCTGACCGGGCTGACTATGAATGGGGCTTGGCGCGATTCGTTGACGAAGCCCGTACCCTGGCACGTTTCAACCATCCGCGTGTGAACCAGGTGCATCGTTTCTTCGAGGCCAACGGTACGGCCTATATGGTCCTGGAATACATTGAAGGCGAGACCCTGAGCCGGGTGCTGGAACGGGAGGGACGGTTGGGTGAGCCAACGGTGTTCCGGCTCCTGGCCGACGTGCTGAGCGGGTTGGAAGAAGTGCACGGAGCGGGTTATGTCCACCGGGACCTCAAGCCGGGCAATCTGATGGTCCAGCCGGACGGCAGCACCATCATCCTGGACTTTGGGGCCGCCCGACAGGCGGTGGGGCAGCGGTCCAAGAACGTGACTTCCATTCTGACGCCGGGTTATGCGCCGATTGAGCAATATGACACCAAGGCCGAAGACGTAGGACCGTGGAGCGATATCTACGCCTTAGGCATGGTCGCGTATCGCTGTATCAGCGGACTGCGGGACGGCGACCTGCCGGACGCGGTGACCCGGAGCCGGGCGACGCGCAGGGGAAGCGGGGACCTGGAGCCGGCAGCCAGCCTGGGGCAGGGGCGCTATGACGTGCGGCTGCTGCGGGCCATTGATTGGGCGATTCAAGTAGAAGAAAATGAGCGGCCCCAGAATCTGGCGGTATGGCGGCAAGCCTTGCCCGTGTTGGCTTCCCCGCAGGGCGAGGCCAAGCCGGCGACCAGTCCTCCGGTGCGAATCGACACCGCGCCGGGTAGTGCCCGCTGGGCGACCGTAGCGGGAGTCGTGGCGCTGTTGGTGGCGGTAGTTGGTGGGGCATACTGGTATGTCCGGCAGGCAGAGCCGCCGGTCCAACAAACGAGGGAGCCGGTTCCAGAGCCGCGTCAGGCCGTGAGCGCAGTACCCACCCCGCAAGGCTCGCGTCAGAAGATTCTCTCCCAACTCAACGCCCAGATGGTCCGCATTGAGGGCGGAACGTTCACCATGGGGTGTACGTCGGAGCAGGAATATTGCTCTGACTCTGAGAAGCCGGCCCATCGAGTCCAGGTCAGCAGCTTTGAGCTGAGTCAATACGAAGTGACGCAGGAGTTGTGGACAGCGATAATGGGGGGGAACCCGAGCCGATTTAAAAACTGTCCCCGCTGTCCGGTTGAGCGAGTGAGTTGGGATGATGTGCAGGCATTCCTACGGAAGTTGAACGTGGGGGGTGGACGCTATCGGCTACCGAGCGAGGCCGAATGGGAATACGCGGCCAGAGGGGGGGCACAGAGTCGGGGGTACCAATATGCAGGGAGCAACACCCTGGATGCAGTTGCGTGGTACGAGGAGAACAGCAACGATAGGACCTACCCGGTGGGGCAGAAGCAGGCGAACGAGTTAGGTTTGTACGACATGAGTGGGAACGTGGCGGAATGGGTGCAGGACTGCCTGAACGACAACTACTGGGGAGCGCCGAGGGATGGGCGTGCGTGGGAGCAGGGGGATTGTAATCGTCGGGTCCTGCGCGGCGGTTCCTGGTACGTCAACCCGAGGTCCCTCCGTTCGGCCAACCGCGACTGGACCCCAGCCGGCTATCGGATCAGCTACATCATCGGGTTCCGTATTGCCCGGTCGCTCCCTTAGCTCATGCATCTTTACCTCTTTCCTTCCAGGGGTCCAGAGGCTTTGCCCTTGGTCGAATTTTTTGGAGCGGTGCAGGGGGGAACCCACCCCGGCCCTTCGGGCCACCCCTTCGACTGGGCTCAGGACAGGCCTCCAGAGACGGATTTTTTGGTGGGGTTACGCGGCGCCTTGCCGGATAGTGATAGCCTCGCGCAGGCCGTCGAGCAAGCCTTCAAGGTGGGCCATGCGCTCGCGCAGTTCGGCGATTTGCTGCTCCAGGGCGGTGAATCGCTCGCCGGATTCCCGGCGTTGTTCTGCCAATTCGGTGCGAATGGCCCGCTGGCCGGTCAGTATCACCCCTGCCAGGGTCACCCCTACTGCCACGACTGCTATCAGGACACTGATCAATTCCACGCTCATAGGCCGTTCCGAAACATTCTCCAAGGCTCACCATACCCACCCACGAGATGAAGGACAAGCAGCGGATTCGTTTTATGAGCCGGTCGTAGTCCGACTCTCCACACCCTTTTTCAAAGCACGCACGGTGGAGACGAAACTTTCACGCGCGGCGTTCTTTTGCAGGGCCAGAGGGACCGGCAGGCTGACCTTGTCTTTCAGCGTACCGGTGTAGGTCAGCAGGGTTTTGGTTCCGTCCGGCGAAGGCGTGAAGCGGTATTCGCCCTGAATGTCGCTCAGTTGGCTTTCGACGCTCCGGATACGGACCCGGTTTTCTCCGGGCAGAAAGGTAAACTGCATACTCAGCCGCTGTGGCTGACCAAGCATGACCATCTCGAAGAGGATGAGCTTGCTGTTTCCCTGGGCTTGAAGGAGGCGAGACACCCGGATGGTCTCGCTGAACTCCGCGCTCCGTTCCGGCTCGGAGAACGCCTGCCAGATATCGGCCAGCGGAGCGTCGAGCCGGGAGGTGAACTCCATCGTCATGGTACCGGCGCGCTTGTCGAGCCGTTCACTCAGGATTTCGGCGACCGGCCCCTCCCATTGCAGCGCCGCGGTCCGCATCCGCTGGAAAGAAAGGCCGGCCCAGACCCCCAGGCCAAGCAGCACGAGCACGCCGATGGAAAGACCTAGTCGCAGCCTGCTCATGCGCTATTCCTCGGGACAGGTTAGTAGGCTGGCGGGAGCGGTTCTGCGTTGAGGGCCCGGCCATCCGTCCGGGGGCGAGGTGCGCTGAAGTAGATGGTTTCCTCTCCCCGGATGTGCTGGTGTCTCAGCACATAGTCTCCGCCCATGGACGGCGTCCACACCCGTTCGGCAATCTCACGGTTCGTCCCGGTCAGCAGATAGGCCAGACCGCCGGTAATGCCGCCCAGGGTGGCATAGGTCAGCTTGGCTGGAATATAGAACACATTAGCGGCGACGGTCGCCGTTCCGATTCCAGCGTCTTCGAGATAGTCGGCCGTGGCCGACGCGGTCGACGGAGTGCTGAGCATCAGCACACTGCCACACAAAAGGGCAGATAACGTTTTTCCCATGACATCCTCCTCATCCTTCTGTTCTCACCACACACCCCTCAGGGAGCAACGTGATCAAATGTTGAAAAGCCCGATCGACGTAGTGTTTGTCTTTTGACTCAAGGGTAATTTTTACCCGGTACTCGGGATCGTTATTCTTTGGGTACGATCCGAGCATCACCTCCGGATACTCGCGTAATGTTTCATTCAGGAACCCGGCAATCACGCTCTCATATTCGCGCGTGTAGAGCACCTTGAGATAATAGGGGTCTGCGGCAAAACGACTCTTGAGCGCCAGGAATTTCTGTCGAAAAATATCCGGGATGCCGGGCAGGACATACACATTTTCCACTTTGATCGTCGGGAAACGGACCGCACCATCCTCAATCAACTCGGCCCCTTCAGGCGCTTCCGCCATCTTGAGATAGGCGCTATTTGCCGGCCGGCCGTTGAGATAGGAGCGTAATTTCTCCTCTAGCACAGGATGGCAGATAACCTGTCGCTCCAAGGCGTACGCAACCCCTTCAATAGTAATATCGTCATGCGTTGGGCCGACACCGCCTGAGGTAAAGACAATATCGAACTGGCGGTGAAAATCACGCACCGTCTCGGTAATGATGTCGAGTTCGTCGGGGATCACGACGACCCGCTTCAGGGTCACTCCAATCTCTCGGAGTTCCTTTGCCAGGAAGGGCGAATTGGTATCGACCGTCTTGCCAGACAGTATTTCGTTGCCAATGACGACGATACCCGCATCCAGTTCATGCACACCTACACTATAAACCGATTTTCCGCTCGGTGGCAATATGAAGGAAAAGATTAGCCCGCGTCAGTCAGGCCAATATCGAGATCCGTCAGGTCCGGGATCTCGCGGACTAGGTACTCCTTTAATTTTTTCTTGAGCCGGCTTTCGAGTTGGCGCACCCGCTCGCGACTGATGCCGTACTGGTCGCCAATGTCCTGAAGCGTCAAGGGCTCTTCGGCGAAGAGACGTTGATTAAATATCACTTCCTCTTTGCCTTCCAGGGTCCGGGCAAAGTCCGTCAGCTTACGACGTATCAACTGCTGATATTCGAGCGTCGAGACCGCTTCCTCCGCATCCGCACTCTGATCGGCAAGGAAGTCGAGAAACGTTGCAGACTCGTCCCCCGCGTCAAGCGGCGCATCAACCGAGAGGTCCCGGGCTGCCATGCGCTGCTCCATCTCCACGACCTCACGTTCTTTCACTCCCAGGTTGTGGGCGAGCCGTTTTGGCTCGGGGGAATAGCCCTCGGCTTCGAGCCGTTCTTTTTCCTTTTGGAGATTAAAGAAGAGTTTTCGCTGGGCCTGGGTCGTGCCAAGCTTCACCATACGCCAGTTGTTCATAATGTAGCGAATGATATACGCTCGCACCCACCAGACCGCATAGGAGGGAAACCGGACGCCCCGGTACGGGTCAAAATGCCGAACCGCATCCATGAGGCCGACATTCCCCTCCTGGATTAAGTCGAGCAAATTCTGAAACGCCCGCTGGTAACTCCGGGCAATCATGACCACTAAGCGTAAGTTTGCGGTGACGAGCCGATAGGCAGCCTGCACATCGCCGTACTCTTTATACTGGACCGCCAACTCGTGCTCCTCTTCGGGCGAGAGCAGGGCATAGCGACGGATCTCTGCCATATAACGACTGAGAGAATCCGTGGGGATGAGCGCCGTTTCCATCCTGTCAGCCTTGTCGGCTGTGGTGGCACTGACTTCGATGGGCGG
>WTHD01000299.1:4533-9973 GCA_011523265.1 Candidatus Binatota bacterium | reverse complement strand
CACAAAGCAAAAGGCAACAAGTTACGCTTCTTCAATCGCCTCTTGGGCCTTTTCCTTCCACACTTTGCCAGCCGCAACTTCACGCAGGGCAGTCACGACTTCTTTATTGTCCGAGTCAACGAGCCGCGGCGAGCCCTTGAGGAGTTCTTTCGCCCTGTGCGCGGCAACGACAACGAGTTCAAATCGATTCGGGATCTGGGCCAGACAGTCCTCAACCGTGATACGTGCCATTGTGATTCCTTCTTATCCGTTTCACCGTTCTGTATCATAGTAGCTTATCATCGACAAAGAAGGAAGATAAGAAATGGGACCGTTTCCGACCTTGACAAGTCATACCCGGCACGGTACTTCCGGTCCGGGAGAACGCTATGGGTTTTTGGCAACGTTTTGTCGGCTCTGAGGAGCCACAGCATAAAGATCCGCAACAGTTAGTGCCAACACTCGTGACGAGCTGTCAGGCAGAAAAACAGCTCACCCAGCAAATCCTCGCCCACGCGGAGCTTGCGCCCCATCAGGCGGGCCGGGACCAACTGCGTGCCGCCGCAGAAGAGCAAGAGCGCATTACCCAGCGTATTCAGGATAAAATCGCAGAGTTAGAGGGCCAGTGGAGTGAAGCCGAAGAGGCTCCACCAAAAGGGGGGCACAACCACTGGTCCCGGGTTGTTCACGACCTTGAGGATAGCCAAACCCTGACCCGACAGTATAACGAGCAGGCCATTTATTGGGACCCAGACCTTCCCGACGCCACCCAGTTCTTTCTCTCCCTAGAGAAAGACAAACAACGGCTGAACGCTTTTCTCCGCGATATTGCGCTCCGAGCGGATCCACACGCGGTTGACTAGCGCAGTATTCATCATAGCCAGCCCTCAGTCCTATTCGTCGTCTTCTCGGGCCAAGTGGTCCAGACTCATCGGCCGCGGCGTAAAATGTCCTTGGACCGACGCGGCAGATGGAGGTGTCCAATTCTGTCCTGAGCCCTGGCCTGGGCGGGGCGTATTCGGACCCTTAGCGCGCGCATTCGGAGACTGCTCTCGGCGCCCCGACTTATTCCTTCCTCCTCCACCTGACGATTTCAAACGGTTCCCGATAAAACCAACCCGCTCCTCAATACGTCGGAGTGTGGTCGTCACCGGCTCGATCTGCTCCTCTATATGCTTCCGCAACGTCTCTTGCAGGAGGGCGCCGACCGTTTCTTCAGTCAAGCCGGATTGAGGCGGATCGACCGGAGCGGCAGACCGGAGTTCCTTGACCTCAGTCACGAGGGCGGTCAAACCCTGCGAGAGCTTTTCCTCTAAGGTTTCGAGTCGTTGCTGCAAGGTCAGAATCGCGGCATGAACCGCTGGCTCTTCCGTGACAGCGGTTTTCTTGGCCGGGCTTTTCCGTGTACGGCTGGCCGTTTTTTTCGCGCCAGCGGTCTTTTTTTTTGCCGCTGTCTTGCTTGTCGATTGTGAAGCTGCTGTTGCCATACCATTCCTTTCTTCTCG
Organism: Candidatus Binatota bacterium; assembly: GCA_011523265.1. Taxonomy (GTDB): domain Bacteria; phylum Desulfobacterota; class Binatia; order Bin18; family Bin18; genus Bin18. The sequence continues at coordinate 8,489 of WTHD01000299.1, read as the reverse complement.
TTCACACACCAAGAGGCGGCTCCAAAGAAAACGGAGGAATATCGTGGTTAGACCATATTTGTTGAATACTCCAATACTTCCCCAAGTTGGCGAATCTTGGTGGCACGGACCGCCCACTCCTGGGGTGGGGCGTGCGCAAACTCCTCGATGTGCTGACGCAGGCTCTCCTCCACAATCTCCACGCAACGAGCGGCACACTCTTGTTGCTGCTCACGCCGACGAGCCTGGATGATCTTCCGCAAATAAATGATCTCAGCCACGATTTTCGCTCACTTTTTGCGCATCGTGTTTTGCCGTACGGTATTGTGAGGACCCCTGCTCGACCTGCTCCCGACGCTGCCATCCTCCTTGGGCATACCACTCAATTTGATGGGCAATGCCAAGAAGAATGCGGACGTCGCGATCTTCCAGTCGGGCTCGGCCAAACAGACGCCGGAGGGCGAGCATGATATGCTCAGGGTTATCCTGTGGCAGAAAGCCAACCTGCAAGAGTGCGGCTTTGAGCTTTTCGTACATCAACTCCTGTCGCTCAGCAGATGCGAACACCGGCTGATCACCACCCTCTGTCTGCTGTGTCCCGCGGAAAACAGCATAGCAACACAGCAAGACGGCCTGCGCGATATTCAGTGAGGCAAACGCAGGATCAGTTGGGATTGTCAGCAAGGTATGACAGCACCGTAAATCCTCATTGCTCAAACCGCTGTCTTCTGGACCGAAAACGAGCGCAACACGATTGCTTTCGAGGCTGGCTACAATCTCAGCCGCACGCGCCTCAAGCGTGCCTGCGCCTTCCCGATACAGGCCGGTCCGGCACGTGGTCCCCACAACCAGACCACAGGGACTGACGGCCGCACGCAGAGAAGAGTGTATCTGCATGGTGTCGAGCACGTCTTTGGCGTGGACTGCCAGCGCATCAGCCACATTGCGCTGTATCGGGTCTGGATTAACGAGGTGCAAATCAGTCATCCCGCAGTTCCGCATCGCCCGCGCTGTCGCGCCGATATTACCGGAGTATTTCGGCCGAACAAGAACAATACGCAGATTGACCAAGCTCATACGGAGAGTGATCGACCGCCTCTGTCAACCCTACTCGGAAAGCCTCGGTATCGAGCGTGGCAAGGAAACAGTCACTCCCCCACGCCATTAACGCTTATTCGCAGAGACTCGTGGAGTGTGATCATACGGTCGCTGTTCACGTAGCCGGCGGATAAGCACTTCTCGTTCGACAAACCGTCTGCGATGCCGCACGTCGCCTTCCCGGTAGACGATATCCGCTTCCAGTAGTTCTTCGAGATAACGATGGAGTGGGTAGGACTTCTCTCCCTCTCCTATCCCCTGTAATACCCCACGAAGGCGTTCGAGCCATTCACCATCAAGCTCGATCTCCACTCGCAACGGACGGCCAATAGCGAGCACCTTCGATCGGATGTTTTTCGACATGTATGCACCATATTCCAGAGGACCCAGTAGTATTTCCTGATTCCGATGGCTTTTGCAAGACCAGTGGAAGGACAGGCCTCCTGTCGGTCCGTTGACCCTCACTCGGGAATCCATTACAAGTCCAAAAGTACCGCTTTCTCTTGACTTTCCCCAAGGCAACCGCCGTGAAAATCGTGTCGTTCGGCGATATACATATGGCCACCGCGCACATGGAAACCATCAGCGCGGAGTTGACGAGCGCCGATGTCGTCCTTCTCTCGGGTGATCTGACAAACTTTGGGGGGCCACGCGCCGTCCGGCAGGTGATTCGGGCCGCCCAAACATACTGTCCAACAGTCCGAGCCCTACCGGGGAATTTGGACCAACCAGAGACGATTGCCTTTCTTCAGACCGAACAGGTCAGCTTGCACGGAGAATATCAGTGCTATGGCGAGGTGGCCATCTATGGGTGCGGCGGATCAAATCTGACCCCATTTCAGACGCCGCTAGAGTATACGGATGAAATCCTGTGGCAGATCCTACAACAAGCAGTCGCTGACGTTCCACCGACGCCGTGTCAGATTATGGTCTGTCATACCCCTCCCTATGCCACGCAGCTCGATCGACTCGTTGATGGAAGACCGGTTGGCAGCCCCGCCGTCCGCCAATTCATCGCGGAGAAACAGCCCCATTTGTGTATCACCGGCCATATCCATGAGTCTCCGGGAGTCGATATGATCGGCCGCACAAAAATACTGAACGCCGGTCCTTTTGCAGCGGGCGGGTATATCGTCGTCCAGTATGAGGATAGCGTACTCGATGCCGAGTTGCGATTCATGTGAGGCCCCAAAGGCAGTGCCCCACCCCACTCTTGTATCAGATCAATGATGGCGACCATCAAGACATGTACCTGGGCCCCAACCGCCCTCGCCGCTCCAGATCTGACACGACAAGCCACAGGGAAGAAGCCCAGGAGAACGGCTACTGACCGGTCTGGCCCCGCTCTGGTGCAGCGTTTGCTCTCCCCGGTGCAGAAGGCTGAAGCCTTGGGCATCGACTATCTGCTCGTTGCCCAGCGCTGGTGGGGGACGGGAGCGGAGATTGAGGGCTCTTCATACGACTGTCTGGCAATGACGGATTTCTATGCGGCCCAGACCGACCACATCCACCTGATTACCGCCATTCATCCAGGATTTTTTCTACCGGCTCCCATTGCCAAATGGAGCGCCACGCTGAACCGTCTCACCAGTGGTCGCTGGTCAATCAACGTGACCTCGGGCTGGCATGAAGCCGAGTTTGGAATGTACGGCGCCGAGCTCATCGAACACGACGAACGCTACGCCCGAACGAGTGAGTTCATCCAAATCCTGCGGGGGGCCTGGACGCACGAAGAGTTTTCGTTTGCCGGGCGCTTTTATCAGGTCGATGGCCTGCGACTTGAACCGCGCCCCATCGGCCCACTTGAGGTATTTCAGGGCGGACAATCCGAGGCGGCAATGAATATGGCCGCCCACCATTCGGACTGGATGTTCTTAAACGGCGGCCCCCCGAAAAAAATAGCCGGTATCATTGAAGCCGTTCGGAAACGAACGGCAAAAACCGGACGCCAGCTCCGCTTTGCCCTCTACTCCATCCCCCTGTGTCGGCACACGGATGCGGAAGCGCAGGCAGAAATCACGGCGATGATAAACGCGGTCGACGACACCTTACTGGAACGCCGAGGAAAGCGGGTGAGCGGCGCGCAAGGCATGTGGGCAGACCGGGAGAATAAGCTCGCCATGCTCGATTCCAACGAAGGCTATGCCAGCGGCTTAATCGGCAGTCCGGATACTATTTTACGGCGGATGCAAGAGTTCCGGCAGCTTGGGGTCGAGTGCTTTCATCTGACGCTGCACGATGAACTTTTTAACACCGAAGTCTTACCGGCGTTGAAACAGCTCGCGGCCTAGTGTGCCGCACGAGAAAGGAAGAGTGCTTCGTGTCGCAGCCCTTTCATCACACCTTACGCACGGCAGCGCAACCCGTCTGGGAGGCGATCTTTTCCCACCCGTTTGTCCGGGAACTCGGCGCCGGCACGCTCAGCCGTGAGCGCTTTCTTTTTTTCGTTCAGCAGGACTATCTGTATTTACAGGACTTCGCCCGCGCCTTGTGCCTGGGCGGCGCAAAGGCGGACACCCTGGACACGCTCCAGATGTTCGCCGACCACGCGGCCACGGTGGTCCAGGTGGAGCGCAATCTCCACACCACCTGGAGCGACAAGCTCGGCCTCACCCCGCACGACTTGGCCCACACCGAGCGGGCACCCGTCACGCAGGCCTACACCCGGCATCTTCTGGCGGTTGCACATGGTGGCAGCCTGGCGGAAATCGTTGCCGCCGTCCTGCCGTGCTACTGGATCTATTGGGAGGTGGGGAAGCAGCTCAACGCCACGCCTCCCACCGACCCGCTCTATGCAGAGTGGACGCAAGCCTACAGCGGCGAAGGGTTCGGCGCCCACGTCCAGCAACAGCTTGCGCTGATCGACCGTCTGGCCCAGG
>WTHD01000299.1:0-4433 GCA_011523265.1 Candidatus Binatota bacterium | reverse complement strand
GGGTTCGGCGCCCACGTCCAGCAACAGCTTGCGCTGATCGACCGTCTGGCCCAGGACAGTTCCGCAGGTGAGCGGAAGCAGTGGGAGGAGCACTTCATCCAGAGCAGCCGGTATGAATATCTCTTTTGGGAGCAGGCGTATCGAATGGAGAAATGGCCGGTGTAGGGCCCTGGAGAATAGCCTGCCAGCACTCCCGGCCTAACCCAGAGGTCAACCGGGCCATCAGAAATGCTTGAGCGCGGACTTTCCGATCGGAAAGACGTTGAAACCCAGCTCAAACAGCCGTTGGTGGTCCAGGATGTTACGGCCGTCGAAGAGGAAGGCCGGTTGCTCCATGGACGCAAGAATGCGGGCATAATCGAGCCGGCGATACACCTCCCACTCGGTCAGAATCGCCAGGGCGTGCGCTCCCTCCGCGGCGGTATAGGGGTCGGATTCAAAACGCACTCGGTCTCCCATATCCACGAGATCATCCCGCGCATTGACGAGCGCCTGCGGGTCGGTCACCACGACCTCGGCCCGTTCTTCGGCAAGACCACGCGCAATATAAATGGCCGGAGATTCACGCGTGTCTCCGGTGTTGGCCTTAAAGGCAAAACCCAGCAGGGCGATGCGTTTGCCGGCCACCGTGTTGAACATGCTTTCGAGGATGGTCCGCACAAAGCGGCTCTCCTGCCACTCGTTGATTGTGACGACCGACTCCCAGTATTCGGCCACTTCGCTGAGACCGTAGCTGTGACAGATGTAGACGAGGTTGAGAATGTCCTTTTTAAAGCACGATCCGCCAAAGCCGACGCTCGCCTTCAAGAACTTTGGTCCGATCCGCGAATCTTTGCCAATCGCGTAGGCAACTTCATCCACGTCCGCCTCTGTTTTTTCACACAGAGCGGAAATCGTATTGATGGAAGAAATGCGCTGAGCTAAAAACGCGTTCGCCGCCAACTTCGACAGCTCGGAACTCCAGACGTTCGACTCGATAATATTCTCCCTCGGCACCCAGTTAGCGTAAATCTCGACAAGGGCGTGTCTGGCTGCGATCCCCTCGGGTGTTTCTTTCGATCCAATAAGGACGCGGTCGGGGGTTTCCAGGTCGGCGATGGCGCTGCCCTCGGCCAGAAATTCCGGATTGGAGAGCACCTCAAAACGGATATTCTTTGTATTGGCGTTGAGGATACGCTCCATCGCCTCGGCGGTCCGAACCGGCAGCGTCGATTTTTCCACCACAATCTTGTTCCGATCAGCGTGTTCAAGAATCTGGCGCGCGGTTTTCTCCCAGTATTGCAAATCCGCCGCTCTCCCGGCGCCCTGCCCAAAGCTTTTTGTGGGGGTATTGACCGAGACAAAGATAATATCGGCGTCACGAATGCCCTGCTCGACCTGGGTTGAAAAAAAAAGGTTGCGGCCTCGCGCCTGCCTCACCACCTCGTCGAGACCGGGCTCATAGATCGGCAGGTGGTCACTCTGCCAGGCGGCAATACGAGCGCGGTTGATATCAACAACGGTTACCTTGTACTGGGGGCAGCGGGCGGCAATCATGGCCATGGTTGGCCCACCAACATAGCCCGCCCCAATACACAGAATATCCTTGGCGAATCCCACAGCGCCTCCTTCACGCCCAAAAATAAAGGGGGGCCTGCCCTGCGGCCCCCCTTTATCATACCGGATGCGATAGGGTCGTTGCTACTTGGCCGGGATTTGGGACGGGGCACCACCAACGGTAACAGGAGCTCCCTGGCTTTGAAGCTTAGGCATGACTTCAGAAGCAAACAGTCGCATATTCCGCTCGGTCTGCTCAGGAGGCATCCCCCCATAACTGAAGACCGCAATCAGATGGTCGAAGCCGACTTTTTCTTGCATGGCATGAATTTGGGCGATGCACTGCTCCGGGGTTCCGGCTACTTGAAGATTAACAAAGTCCTGCACCCCTTGTTCCGGGGTTGTTGTCTTCGCATTATCGGCAATCACCCCATAGTGCTCATAGCCCTTGACCTGCTTGAGGTGTCCGTCTGAGAAATGATAGTGGGCGTCGGCCGAGCCCCAATAGCCACCCATATACTGCATTGCCCCTTCGCGTGCTTCCTTCTCGGTCTCCCCAACGTGGACGAAACTGGCCACAATGGGCCGGACAGGCTCTTTACCCGCCGCCCGAATAATCTCGTCATGCCGCTGTACGTCTTTCGCCACCGCATCCCAGCCGTGCAGCGGCACGGCAACCAATACGCCTAAGCCTAACTTGGCCATCCGCTCGGCCGTATCGGGGCTGACGGCCGCACCATAGAGACGCTGTTCCGGGTGGGAAAAGGGTCGCGGTCGGATGCTTGTCTCGGGAATCTGAAAAAACTTGCCCTGATGCGAAAACCGCTCCTGAGACAGCGCCTTGACGACAACCTCAGCGGCTTCAACAAAACGATCACGAGATTCTTCCATGGGAATGCGAAAGCCATCATACTCCACCGTTGCCGCCCCGCGGCCAAAACCGATGGTGATGCGGCCATCGGACAAGAGGTCAAGCATGGCTATCTCTTCAGCAACGCGCACAGGGTCGTGCCAGGGTAAGACAATCACCATTGTTCCCAGCTCGATCTTTTGCGTTCGCCCGGCCATATACGTCAGGAACTGGGTGACATTCGGGACCATGGTATAGGGCGTAAAATGGTGCTCAACACTCCAGAGTGAGTCAAAGCCCAGGTCTTCAGCCTGGTCCGCCAGACGAAGGTCATTCTTATAGACTTCGTAGTCAGACCACCGCTCGCCCGTGTTCTGCATAAAAACCGACATGCCAACTTTCATGATAACCCTCCTTCCACGAGTGTCCGTTAGTGTATCCCCTCGCCTCCCCTCTCAATAGGCGGGAGGCATTTTTCCTCTTGTTGCTGCTTTGAGAGGGAAATGCAAGAGAAAAGGAAAGAAAACGGAGGCGGGCAAGACCTGTCTGCCTTAACGGCCGACAGAAGCCACGCCTGGTTCGTGCCGGGCGGTATCGTGCTGGCGACGATCGAGCTCAGCCAGGATCTCAAGATGACGGGCACGCGTCATTCGATACCGGGATAAAAAGACCAGCGCACACAGAAAGAGCACCATAAGCCCCGGACCAACCGCAAGACCCAAGGTGAAAACCTGAGCGTCCGCAACCGTTCCGGGCGCTGCCATGGTCGGAAACTGGATGAGGTCGAGGGCCACTCCTGCCAGAAACCCGCCGATGCCGGATGCCGCCTTTGCACAAAACGTGATCGTCGAGAAAAAGATTCCCTCCTGGCGTTTTCCGGTCGTAATTTCATTTTCGTCCACGCTATCGGCAATCATGGAAGGAATCAGGATATCGACAGCAACCACCGCGGTGACCAGGAGGATGACATGGCTGGCGATAAGGGGCAGCAGACTCGGATGCCCGTTTTCAGGCAGCAGATCGAGCAGGCGCAAAAAAATCAGCAGGGGTCCAAAAAAGATGGCAAAGGCCGCTAAACCGAGAACGACCTGCCTTTTATCAAATCGTTCAGTCAGAGGACGAGTCAGGCAAAAGGCAATAAGGGCGGAGAGAAACAGGCCGAAGGTCAGGAGACCGATTTCCTTGGTTGAGAATCCCCAGAAATAGGTGTTCATATACAGCCACATCACGTCATTAAACCCCCGCCCCCCAGCAGCAAACAAAGAGCCCATGACCAGCATCCGATAGGAGCGGTTGGAGAACGCCGCCCATAGCTCGCCGGCAAAGCGACCCAGCGTGAATTTTCGTTTTGCCGGTGGCGCCTTCAGGCTCGGAATAAGTCCATGCGTCCCAAGCGCGCAGGCCAGAATGGTCGCGATCATCATCCCGGCACACACCAGCGCAAATCCTTCATACGCTCCGGGATTCAAGCGGCCGTCGGCAAACGCTTCGGATGGAGCAAAGAAATAAAAATAGCCCAGAACAGACGCGGTCAGGCCACCGGACCAGCCAAACAACAGGCGGTAGCTCACCAGAGAAGTCCGCTCATCATAGTCGGGTGAGAGCTCCGGGAGCATGGCGCCGCTCGGGACTGCGTAGAACGTCATGGCGACGCGCACCCCAACCGCAAAGGTGCATAACCACACGAAAAGCCCGATCTGACCCAGCTCAGGCGGCTTGAACAAGAGGAAGAAACACACCGCCATAGGCAGCGCGGCCAGATACATAAACGGATGGCGGCGGCCCCAGCGTGAATGAAAATTATCGGAAATCGAGCCCACCAAAGGGTCGGTAATCGCGTCGATGCAGAGCGCAATAAAGATCGCGATGCCGCTCAGTGTTCCCGAGAGCCCCAGGACCTGGTTGTAATAGAAGAGGAGAAACACGTTGAAGACCGTATTTTTCGTACCTTCGGAAACTGACCCGACACCATAAAAAAGCTTGGTGGCAAACCGGAAGCGAGAGGATTGTGGTGGAGCTGAAGCAGGCATGCGGGCAAGAGTGTAGC
>WTHD01000382.1 GCA_011523265.1 Candidatus Binatota bacterium | reverse complement strand
CTGCTCAAGACCGGCATTCGCGGCAAGGCCGGGCAGCGCATATCCTTTGTCCGGCTGGAACCCTTGCCCGGCACACGCTGGCTGCACGCCGAAGGCGAAACCCGCCCGAACGATGCGGGTGCCGATGTAGTCAGCGACGGCGGCACCGCCTGGAACCCGGAGCGTGTCGTGGTCTCCTTCGGCCCCGACCACGCACCGCTGGAACAGCGTCAGGTGGAACACGCCTGGGAAGAGGCCCGTACCTTAAGACCCCAACCCAAGCTGCTGGTCTTTGCCGCGTTTCAGTTCGACCCGGAAGCCGCCAAGGATATCGACGAATTGAAGCCCGAACTGACCGGGATGCAATTCCTCAAAGTGCAGATGAACGCCGACCTGCTGACCGACGACCTCAAGAAGAAACGCGCCAGCAACGAGAGCTTCTGGCTCATCGGCCAGCCGGACGTAGCGCTTGAGAAGATCACCGAAGGCGACGACCGGGACAAGTGTCGTGTTTCCGTTCTCGGCTTCGACTACTACAACACCAAGACCGGCGGGATAGAGTCCGGCGGCGCGGACAAGATCGCCATGTGGCTGCTCGACCCGGACTACGACGGGCGTAGCCTGTTCCCCCGCCAAGTCTTTTTCCCTATGGCCGATGCCAAGGACGGCTGGGCCAAGCTCGCCCGCAACCTCAAAGCCGAGATTGACGAAGACTTGATTGAAGCCTATCGCGGCACAGTCTCACTGCCCTTCGCACCGGGCGAGCACCGACGCATCGCGGTCAAGATCATCGACGACCGGGGCATCGAAAGCCTGAAAATTGTGGAGATAGAGTGACAGATTGCGTATCCCAATCGACGGATTCGGCGCGTCTTCATAGTACGCTGGATGCATCCTTACCCCTCTGGCCGTTGAGGAATGTGACGAAAAAGATTTAGGGAGAGAACAATGAATGGTGGACGGAATTTGGCCAATCTACGGCGCGGTGAAGCCTTGGCGATTCAGTGGGTTGCATTTGCGCTCCAGAAAATCAGCGCGGACGAAAACCAAGGCTCTTCGATGAAGGAGATCTTGGGAGAAGCTAAGACGGTGGGAGGTCAAGAAGGAGCGGACATTGCGCTTCTCGGATTCAAATGGACCCTGAACATCGTGCTGGCTTTTGCGACAGAGCTAGCGTTGAAAGCGCTATCCGCGAAAGAGACAGGCCATCACGAACACGACCACAATCTGCTTCGACTATTTGACGAACTCTCTACAGAAACCCAACACAAACTTGAAATCGAGTATCAAAAGCAGCAAAGAACATCTTCGAGCACCGCTGGAGAGACCCTGCGGCAATTGCTGGAATGTCACAAGGACGATTTCGTGAAGTGGCGCTATCTGGATGATTGTCCCGAAGACCTCATCACGGACGCGAATAACTTACAATTCGCTATCTGTGCGATGCTTGAGATTTACGAGCACTCTGACGAACCAACCCATTAGAAGAGTTGGAGTTGAAAGGAAAATGAAATAATGACTGCTCATATTGCCATTCCGCAAGAACAGATTCGGGAGTTCTGTCAACACTGGCAGATTACCGAACTCGCGTTATTCGGCTCGGTTTTACGGGACGACTTCAGACCTGACAGCGACGTGGATGTCCTGGTGCGTTTTGAGAAAGAAAGTCGGCATACCCTCTCTGACCTGAGCCGCATGGAGGCAGAATTAAAGGCTATATTCGGCCGTGAGGTCGATCTTGTGAGCCGGCGTGCCATTGAGACAAGCCGCAACTACCTGCGCCGGAAAGCCATTCTGGAGTCGGCCGAGGTCGTCTATGGAGCGTGATTCTGTCTATCTTCTGGACATTGTCTCATCGGCACAGATAATTCGGTCTTATCTCGAAGGCGTCGCGCTGGATGAATTTCTGTGGGATACGAAATTGCAGGACTCGGTTATTCGTCGCCTTGAGATTATCGGTGAGGCAGCAGGGCGGATTTCGGCGCAATTTCGGGACAAACATCCAGAAATTCCCTGGAGCAAGATGAGGGGGATGCGAAACTGGATGATTCATCACTACGACGATGTGGACCTGCACATTGTGTGGAATACGGCGCAAGATGACATCCAGCAGCTACTAGAGCTACTCGAATCATTAGTGCCGCCGGAGGCCGGATAATGGCCCAAGCAACGATAGACCGCCTGATTATCAATTCACCCTACGAGCAACCGGCGCGGTATTGGAAATACGAGCGCGAGACGCGGCTGTTTGACCTGACCGCAGGCCGTCGGCCAGCCGGTTACGTGGTCGCGTCGGGTAACTCCAAGGCGTTCGACGATCCCGGCATCTTTGTCGAAATCCCGCTGGTCAACCGGATTCGCCCGCGCGTCGAGGCGTGGCGCGAGGCCGGATATCCCGGGGTGAGCGGTATTACCAAACGGCTGCTTGAGCACTGGACCGACCCGGAGGAGTTCGAGACCCGGCGCTTCTTCTTTTGCCAGTTGGAGGCCGTCGAAACGCTGATCTGGCTGGCGGAAGCGCCCGCCGCCGATAAGGTCGGCATCGACATTCCCTCCGATGGTGGGGCATTTCAGCGCCTGTGCGCCAAGATGGCGACCGGCTCCGGCAAGACCATTGTCATGGGTATGGTCATTGCCTGGCATGTGCTGAATAAAGTTACCTATCCGCAGGATACCCGATTCGCCGCACACGTCTTGGTTATCGCACCGGGATTGACGGTCAAGAGCCGTCTGGCGGTCCTCGACCCGTCCCACCCGGAGAACTACTACGAGGCGTTCCGCATTGTTCCCTCCTCGCTGCTCGACAAGCTCCGCCAAGGCAAGGTCGTCGTCCGCAACTGGCACGCGCTCAACTGGGAGACCGAGGAGAAAATCGCCAAGAAGCGGAGTGTTGATAAACGCGGGGCCAAGAGTGACGAAGCCTATGTCCGTGACGTGCTGGGCGACCTGGCGAATGCTCGCAGTATCCTGGTCATCAACGATGAGGCCCATCACGCTTGGCGGGTGCCGTCCGAGTCCAAAATCAAAGGCATCACCAAGAACGAGATTGAGGAGGCAACCAAATGGGTCGGCGGCTTTGACCGCATCAATACGGCGCGCGGCATCCTCACCTGTTACGACATTTCCGCTACACTCTTCGCGCAATCCGGCAAGAAAAACACCGACGAAGGGTAGTTCGGCTGGATCGTAAGCGATTTGGGGCTGAACGTCGCCATTGAGGCAAGCTTGGTGA
>WTHD01000313.1 GCA_011523265.1 Candidatus Binatota bacterium | reverse complement strand
TATCGGGACATGAAACCGGGCAATGTGATCCTGCGACCGGACGGACGCATCACGCTGATTGACTTTGGCATTGCCAGGATTTTCTCCCCCCAGGGCAAAGCCACCCTGATCGGCACACCTGGATTTGCCCCGCCCGAGCAATACTCCGGACAAGTCGATGAACGGTCCGATATTTATGGCCTGGCGGCAACCCTGCACTATATCCTGACTAGTCGGGACCCGGAGAAACATCCGCCGTTCTCATGCCCGCCGGTACTCTCGGAGAAACCCGATGCCTCTCCTTTCCTCGCCCAGGCGATTGATCAAGCCTTGGCGTATAAAGCCGAAGAGCGGCCCGAGAGCGCGGAAGCGTTTAAGGATATGTTTCTGTACGGGCGTGGCCTGAGCGCGGCTGGTCCTCCCGGTTCGTCCCAAGCCGCAACCCAAATCCTGGAACCGCTCTCGGAGTCGGTTGCAGAGCCCCTTACCGCCGAGCCGCCGCAAAAGAAACGGCGCTGGGGGCGGATGGTTGCGGCCCTGATTTTTTTGTTGCTGCTGACTGGCGGGGCGTATGGACTGTTTACTTCTCCTGAGCTGCTGCAAGGCAACCCGATCGCGCGCGTGGGAGAAAGGATTCCGTGGCAGCAGATTGAAACCTGGCTGCCGGAATCCCAGCGGCCAAGGTTTCGGGCCTTTGTGGCGGATTTGCCCTGGGAGCGAGAGAAACGCCTGCGCGCGCTGCGGGCCGACCCGCTGGAGCTGGTTTCTCTTAGCCTGGTGAATACTTCGCGGGATGGCACGCCACTGTCGGAGGTCAAGGACAGCTATACGCTGAGTGAGGTGCAATACCTGACCTGGGAAGCGGCGCTGAAAAACCGGCTGTTCAAGGTTGAGGGCGGGAATCATCGGCTGGAAGGCCGCTTTTTCGATCCCGAAGGCGGTCTGGCCGGGAAAAGCGAAGCCGGCCGGTTTGTCCGGCCCGAAGAGGAAGAGCTTGAACTGCGGGGCGTGACCCTGCTTGAGGGGCTCAAGGAGCGGGCGACCGGTGATTACCAGCTTGAGCTCTATCTCGGAGATGCCAAGCTGGCCAGTCAAACCGTCCGGATTGAATCGGACCCGGTCCAGGTCGTAGCAGCCGACGTGGCGGAAGAAAAGGAGAGCAGTGTCGCCGGGGAGGCTGCTCTCCCGGTAGTGAGCGGACCGACCCCGGAGGAAGAGATCGCCCGGCGTGCCGCCGAGGAAAAACGGCTGGCCCTTATCCAGGAACGGAGCAAAGAGCCGCTTTCTCTGCTCTCCGTGCGCTTTTTCAACACGGCGCAAGATGGCAGAAAACTGTCTCAATCCGCGAGTTCATTCGGCACGTCACAACTCCGATACCTGGCCTGGGAGGCGGATTTTCAAAACCAACTGCATGCGCTGTTACCTTCTCACCACCGGGTCACCGCAACCTATTTTGCCCCCAATGGCCAGATTCTTGGGACGGTTGAAGACGGGAAAGAAGTCTCGGATAAAACAGAGCAGGTGACGTTTACGGCCAGAATCGGCAATGCCAGCGGTGGTGCCTTTCTCCCTGGCGAGTATCGAGTTGACTTTTATGTCAACGGCTATCCGCTCTCGTCCAGCAAATTCAGCGTCATGGACGATCGGGACTTGGCCTATATCCTCAATTCGCACCAGGGAAGCATCCTCGGGCTCGGCCCTGAGCGTGAGGCTCTGCTTGAAGTGCATTTTCAACCGCATAGCAATGGGGCCTTGCGTGGCCGCTTGGTGATTCACGCGCGCGGCTTTGGTGCCGCCTCTCTGGAAGGAACAACGCAGGGCAACCAGATTGAGTTTACCAGTTCGGTTGGGAATCGGGACTATCATTTCAAGGGCTGGCGTGAAGAAAATCGGCTCAGCGGAACCTATCGTGTCGGATCGTCCAAAAATGTGAGCGGACACTGGTCCCTGCAACTCTAGGTCGGATCATGATGACGGCTGTTGGTATACACATGGGGCGTTGAGTAGACTTTGAGCGGAGGAGTATGGAACTTTCACGCGAACGCCTTGTCCTGTATAGCGGTGCCGGTCTCCTGGGCGGTCTTGCCGGCTGGGCCGCGGCTGACCCCTTGGCCGCGGTGGGGAATGTCTATATCCGGGCTATGGCCCTGGGGGGGATAACTGGTATTTGTGTCGGCGCGTTCATGGGAGCCATTGAAGGGCTCAGCGCGGGGCATAAGAACAAGACGTGGCAGGGGGTGAAGCTGGGTGGACTCGCCGGTCTGGTGGGCGGGGCGATTGGCCTCCTCATGGGAGAGCTGGTGTTTGGCCTGTTTGGCGGTCTTGGCGGGCGCGTTATCGGCTGGGGGATTTTTGGGCTTGCCGTCGGACTGGGAGCTGGCTGGGTCGGCCAATCGTTAGTCCGTTTACGCAATGGCGCGATTGGTGGCTGCATTGGCGGAGCCATCGGGGGGGCGCTCTTTCAGGTGGTCACCTCCCTCCTGCCGCAGACGGCTGGTCGCGGGGTTGCCCTGGCCATCTTGGGCGCCATGATCGGTCTCTGGATTGGTCTGGTCAGTGAGATATTGAAGCGCGGCTGGTTTATGGTGATTCGCTCGCAAAGCCGCAATGCCCGTGAGGGCCGTGAATATCATCTGACCAAACCCAAAACGACAATCGGTAGAGCCGAAGAAAGTGATGTCGGCCTGTTTGGCGACCGTTCCATTGCCAACCTGCACGCTGTGGTCGAAAAGCGTCAGAATACCTTTGTCCTGGCAAAAAATGAGGGCCAGGTCAGCGTCAACCGGACTCCGGTTACCCAGCCGGTCCAACTGAAAAATGGCGACCGGGTGGAGGTCGGCGGAACCTTACTCCTCTTTCGAGAGCGGGCAGGCAAGGAGTAGGCAGGTCGGAGAGCCCTACACAGGTAGAAAATACCAGGTGGAGAATAGCATGAGATTGAAAGCCCGGTTCTCTCGGCAGAGCTACACCCAAGCTGTGTGTGTGTTCATCTATTGTCTTGCCTTCTGCTCGGTGCTGACACGGCACGCCTCTGCGGCCGATTCAGTGGTTGTCTCTGTCACCAACCCCCAACTGGAGAATTTTACCAATGGCGGTGCCGTTGGCCTGTATTTTAATGCGACCGATTTGCGCGGGCAGCCCATCGGGCAGCTCACGCCGGAGCATGTGATCGTGCAGGAGGATGGGCAGGACGCCCAGATCATTGATTTCCGGGGCGAAGAACAGGGTCGGCCGGTCGATATCGTGGTGGTCTTCGATGTCACGGAAAGCATGGGGCCGTTTATTGACGGTATGAAGGAAGCGGCCATTGATTTTGCCGACCGTCTGGCCAAGGCCAACCGGGATTATCGCTTGGGTCTGGTGACTTTTGAGGATTACGTGATTCGGGACGAGCGGGTGTTTACCCGGAGCGCCCGAGAGTTCAAAAGCTGGGTTGGCGCGCTACGCCCGGCCGGCGGGGGGGATATCCCGGAGAACTCGCTCGATGCGATGCTGCTGGCCAGCCGCTTTCCGTTTCGGCCCGATGCCCAGGCGGTCCTCATCTTGATTACCGACGCCCCCAATCATACGCGCGGAGACGGATCGGAAAAAAATAATCCCTACGGCCGAGAGGTCACGCAACTGTCTGGTGCGGAAGTCCTGGCGGAAATCAAAAAGGCGAATCTGAACGTCTATGCCATCTCTCCGCCGCCCTTTATGGCCCCCGACCTGCATCGAATCGCAAAGGAGAGCGCCGGGCGCCATTACAATATTGTCAGTGAGGGAGAACGCTTTCCCGAACTGATCAGCGAGATCGGCCGTTCGCTCGCCTCGCAGTATTTCCTGACGTATACCAGCCCCCGCCCGGTCGAGGACGGGGCGGAACGCGAAGTCGTGCTGACCCTTCAACATCCGAACGGGGAAGGGGAGGCGCATGTGTCCTATCAGGTGCGTGGGATCGGCGGTGCGGGAGTCTTCTCGCCCAGCTCGGGAGCGGGCACAACACAGCCGCAAACCGTTATTGCCTATGGGATGTGGAATATGGTGGTTCCGCTCTTGGCCGCCGGAGGATTGATACTGTTGGCGCGTGTCCGCCTCAATGAGATTCCGGCTGAAGTGCTGGGTCTGGTGAAGACGGCCACCGGCAGACCCGCTTCCACCGGCCAAAACGCAGTCCCTGAGCCTGTTATGCCGAAGACCTCTGCGCCGTACGCCCGACTGGTGCGCCAAAGCCCAATTGAAGAAGCGCCGCGCGAAATTGCGCTTTCCCGCGATGAGCTGACGATAGGCCGTGGAGAGGAGTGCGAGGCCATTATTCTTCACTCCTCTATATCGCGCGAACATGCGCGCATAAAAAAAGTCAAACAGGGCTATGTGCTGCTCGATTTACAGAGCAGAAACGGCATCTACATCAATGGGAAAAAGGTTGCCGAAAATCTTCTCAGAGACGGTATGCAGGTTCGTATCGGAGACGTGGAGTTTATCTTCTACGCCGCAAATGCATAAACGAGCCGGATGCTGCGATGCCGGAATCCTAGCGGTACAACTCCTCGTGCTCGACCGTATGATCCGGCAGGCGAATACGCGGGTAGAGTGAGGGGAGGCCGTCGCGGCCGAGGAGGAGAAAGTCAACCGGCACGAGTGGCATGGGGATGTCAAGACCGACATAGCTGCTGAACTGGTCTCTGCCAAAGGCCAGTCGGGTCCCGAGGATATCTCTGGGCAGCGTCCCCCGGACGTCAAACCCTTCTCCCAGGCTCCCGGTCAGATAGGGCAGAACGCGCCAGCCGTCTTCATCATTTTTTTCAAACTGACTCTTGAGAGTGATATCCGCGGGCTCCGCCCCTCGGACCAATTTGGCAATGGCCCGGTCCCCACGGTAGAAGGCGTCTTCATAGCCCTTTTCCCGGAACTTGCGCCAAAACTGCTGCCACGACGCGGTGGGTACCCCGTACACCTTGGTACGAGGGCCGGTGTCGCTCTCTAAGCGCAGGGTAATGTCGCCGTGCGGGGAGAGGATGATGCCGTCGTCCGTGAGTTCAACATTCCGCCAGTCGCCATCGTACAGCTCCCGTTTGAGGCCGAGACCCTGGGCGCCGAACAGGTCCGGGTTGTCGCGCAGGAACATTTTAGTGAGCCGTAAGCCCTGGTTTTCAGGCCGACTGACCTGCTGGAATTCTTCCGCCGCCTCCGTTGCCGCCTCGGTCTTGGGATACTGCTCCAGCAGGCGGCGCAGGTAGGCCTGCTTCTCCGTTTGATGCGGACTGGCTTTGGCCTGTTCGAGCAGGGCTGTTGCCGCGTTTTCCTGGAGCTTGGGAATCTCTTCTTGCATGCCGGCCAGGGTGTAATACTCAATCGCTTTTTCAACCTTGCCTTCCTTGGCATAGGCTTTGGCGAGGAGGGGGTAGATCTCCGGGGAGCGTTCCTCCGGGGGGGTCTGCTGCAAGTATTTTTCGCCCTCGGTAATAATGCCTTGTTGGGAGACGGCTCGTCCGGTCATGACCTTCCAGAGTTTCCCCAAGGTCTGAATCATGGTCAGCCCGCCAAAGGTCGCCGCGCCGACCAGCCCTTCCGTGCCGAGTTGGAGACCCGCCACAACAATATTGTCTTTGACAAAACCGCTCCCCGGCAGCATATAGGTCAAGGTTTCTTTGCTGTGCTCCCACTCCGCCTGTTTCACGCCGGCGAGCGGGTCTTGGAGGGTCTCCGGGTCGTACTGGTGGAGCGCGTCATAGTGTTGCAGGCGGGACTCGACTTGCTGGACCCCAGCCCTGGCTTCTTCAGTGTTTTCATCAACCAGCAGGGCGAGTTGATAATGGAAATTGGCCTTCCAATAGTCTTCTTCGGCGAAGGCTTGCTCAGCCTGGGCTAACTCAGCCTTGACAACGGCCTTTTTTCGTTTCGTATCCAGGGCTTCCATCCTGGCCCGGACTTCCGGGGCCCGCGGGTCATGCGGGGCTTCTTCGAGGAAACGCCGATACAGGGCCAGGGCCTTACGCTCGCGTGGACTGGGTCCTGAGTGCTGGCTAACCGAAGAGACGACGCCTTGCGCGGCGTAGGGACTTGGGCTGGCGGGCGCACCAAGAAACAGTCGGGCTACGTCAAAGGTCGAGAGCACCCAATTGAACAGCCGGCCAACCCGGTGCCGCTTTTCCGAGGCGTAGAGTCGATCTGCCTGGGAGAGCAGTTCATCCGGCGTCGCGTTCAGTTCAATAAGCGGGAGTTCCTCTTGAGCGTCCTGTTCTACGGACCGGTACAGCAGAGCATAGACCAGGGGAGTGACGCCCGTGGCCTCCTCTCCCTGCGCTTCGAGCTGAGTGTCGTGCTGCGCCAGTTGCACGATCCGGCCGCGTAATGCCGACGAATCGTCCAGGAAGCCATCAATAATCGCGTCGGCAACCTGTCTGCCGACCTCATCTGGAAAGTACCGTTCCGGGGGCAGTGGGGGCACAAAAGGATTATAGGCCGGCAAAAATTCCGTCACCCGCTGGGCCAGAGGGTCGGCAAAATCCCGCGCGTGTAGAAACGTCGCGGACATGAACTGGCAACACAGGAGCAGAGTGATGACCCGATACCACATGTCGTTTTCTTCGCGGGCGGCTTAGCGGCCTAAACGTCCGACCTTGGCCATATAGGCTTCAAGCGCTTCGAGTTTACCCTTGGCTTCAAGTTTTTCCATGATGCCGTCCTGTTGTGCAACCGTGGCGTAATGCTGAAGAGCCGCTCGTCCCAGGGCCTCAAAGATGTTCGTATCAAAACGGAGACTTTCAGGATCATTCTGAGCCGTATATTCGTGAGCGAGGTTCATGTAGAAGTCTCCCAGTTCCAGCCGATATCGATAGCGGTTTTTGCTCTCCCCGTGTTTATCAAGTAACTGCTGATAGGCCAAGATCACGCTCTCGTTGCCGTCCTCAATCCGGTAGCGGTTGAGGATAAAGAAGGCGACTTTCGCCCGGTCAAGCCGCTCTTCTTCTTCCCGTGCCAGGGTCCCGTACGACGTGTTGTCATACTGCTGGGCCAGGTCTCGCCACTGGTGCGCCTGTTCGTCAAGCGCCTGCACATACTCAACCGCGGTTGTGGCTGTCGGTGCCTGCTGAGCGAGCGCCTGAAAGGCGGTGAGCGCTTCGACGGCTTGCAGTGCCTCTTGTTTGAGGCGGCTTTTGCCCTGGGCGACGCGTTGATACTCGGCCAGGGCCTGTTCATAGGCGTGCAGCCCCTCATACGCCCGTCCCCGGGTGAAGGCGATAATGGCGGGATAGGCACCGGGATGCTTGGTTTCATAGTCGTTGATGCGGGTGAGAGTAGCCTTATGCACGTTGGCCCCGGTCACATCTTTGGGGAGCGGAAAGCGGTAGGTGTCTTTTGTCGCTACGCGCTGAAACTCGGCGACAACCCTGAGCAGGTCTTGTTCGGTCCGATACTGCGTATTGCCATTTGGACCTGCCTCGTCGGGAGACAACCCCGGCATCCAAGTGAGCCAGCCCGAGGACTCTCCTGCTGGGGAGGGCCGAGCGCCGGCAGGGGCGGCAGGGGTTCATCCGGCTGGGCAGGCGGCAGTTCGGGCGGAGCGGACTCAGTCGGCGGAGGATACGGAGAAATGATGCCCATCTCATCGACGCGGGCTAAAAAGTCCCAGGCCAGTTCTGCCTCCGGATCGTCTACTTCTTCCGCTTTTTGCTGCGGCGTGGACGGTGGGTCTGACCGAACGACAGGTCGGACGGGCTCCTGGTTAATGAACGGGGGAGGGCGCCTCGCCTGACAACCGGCGAGGGACAGGCCGGCCCCGACCACGCAGAGCCAGAAAATCAGGCTCACGGAAAATTCTACGGTCGTGTCAGGATAACGACGTAACATGGCTCTATGAAGTATAGCCTGCCGCAGCCGTCCCATCTGTTCGGATATCGGCTGACCGCCCGCAGGCTCATTCTCAACTTAAAGTGGGAAGCGAGGCGAGTCAAAGGCGGCGAGAAAAGGGTGAGCCGGAGAAATTGCGGTTGCCCGGAGCGAATGATACAGACATGCGGTGACAGACTGACAAGGAGGTATCGCATGCAATTCAGTATTACGGCCCATACCAAAATCGATAACTGGGACCTTTATCCCTATATTGAGAATTTAGGCTTTGACGCGGCCTGGGTGCCTGATTCCCAGATGATCTGGTCGGACTGTTACGCCACTCTGGCGCTGGCCGCTCAGCACACCTCGCGCCTCCGTATTGGTACCGGGGTCGCTATTCCGGGGACGCGGATTGCCCCGGTGACGGCACACTCTATTGCCTCGATTAATCGCCTCGCTCCTGGCCGGACCTTCCTTGGTGTGGGGACCGGTCATACGGCCATGCGGGTCATGGGCATGCAGCCCATGAAGATCAGAGATTTTCGCGAATACCTGCGCGTGGTCCGCACGCTGCTGCGCGGGGGAGAGGTCGAGTATACCCTGAATGGAACGACGCGGACGATCAAATTCCTGCACCAGGATCTGAAATTTATCGACCTGGAACGGCCGATTCCCATCTATGTTGCGGCCAATGGACCGCTGGCTCTCCGCACCGCGGGAGAATTTGGCGATGGGCTGGTGTCCCTGTTTAACGAACAGAGTGAGGTCTTGCAGGCGAACGTCAGCCGGGTACAGGCCGGGGCCGAGCGAGCCGGGCGTACCTTACCCGAGAATTTTCATACCACGGCCCTGACCACGGCGGTCGTCTTGAAACCGGGCGAAGACTTAACCTCGGACCGGGTGATAGAGGCGTGTGGTTCCTGGGTCACCTGCGCCCTGCATTTTGTGTATGAAATTTACGAACAAACCGGGGATGAGAGCACCGTGCCCGAGTTGTTTCAGGACGTGTGGGAAGAGTACCGGGATCAGGTCGAGAACATGGAAACGCCCCAGGCCAAACGGTATCTTCAGATTCATGATGGACACTGCACCTACCATGTCCCTGAGGAGCGCAAATTCATCACGCCGAAAACGATCAAGGGATCGTGCATGGTCGGTGAACCCGATGAACTGATCGCGGCCATCCGCCAGGCCGAGCAGGCCGGACTCCGGGAGATTTCTCTTTTGCCACCGCTCAAAACAAGCCGTGAAGTCTACAAGGACTTTGCCGAACAGGTCATCGCGAGATATTAGGTCGGCTGCCATGCCGGAGGCGGGGCTCGAACCCGCACGGGGCAAAGCCCCATGGGATTTTAAGTCCCATGTGTCTACCAGTTCCACCACTCCGGCATGCGGGCAGATTGTAGGCGAAGGGCTCCTGTCTCGCAACAGACTCCCCTGTTCGGAGGGGTTCCGCGAAGCGGCGAGGGGAGCCTTTTACCCGACTTCCAGTTCCTTGTTACGACCCAGCGCCTCGTCCAGGACGCTGGCAGGCACCTTATCGTAGTGATCGAACTCCATGGTGTAGGTCGCCCGTCCCTGGGTGAGCGACCGAATGGCCGTAGCGTAGCCGAACATCGTCGCCAGCGGGACATGGGCGGTCACGGTGCGCTGGCCTCCGGCACGCTCGCCCAGTTCGGTCACCTTGCCACGGCGTGACTGGAGGTCGCCCATGGCCGTTCCCATATAGTCTTCGGGCACGACCACTTCGACTTCCATCATGGGTTCCAATAAGACGGGCCTGGCTTTATTCACCGCGGCCTTGAATCCCATGGAGCCCGCCATGTGGAAGGCCAACTCTGACGAGTCCACCTCGTGATAGTTGCCGTCATACAAGGTGACGGTCGTGTTGAGGAGAGGATAGCCGTAGATCACACCGTTCTCTGCGGCTTCCCGCACGCCTTTTTCGACCGAGGCGATATACTCTCGGGGAATGGCGCCGCCCTTGATTGCGTTGACGAAGACCAGGCCCTCGTTGGTATTGGGCTCGATCTTGAGGAAGACATGGCCAAACTGACCCCGGCCACCCGTCTGGCGGATATAGCGCCCTTCGGCCTCTGCTCCTCGGGTAATGGTTTCGCGATAGGAGACCTGCGGGGCGCCCGTGTTGACTTCGACCTTGAACTCTCGCACGAGTCGGTCCAAGATCACTTCGAGGTGCAGCTCGCCCATGCCGGACAGAATAGTCTGGCCAGTCTCGGCGTTGGTTTGAATAACCAGGGTTGGGTCCTCGGAGGAGAGGCGTTGGAGGGCGAGCCCCAGCTTTTCGGAATCGATCTTGGTTTTGGGCTCAATCGCGACCGAGATAACCGGCTCTTTGAAGGAAATCGATTCGAGCAAGACGGGCTGATGCTTGACCGCGATGGTGTCGCCGGTTGTAAAGTTCTTGAGGCCCACGACGGCGATGATGTCTCCAGCCGCGGCACTCTCCAGGTCCTCTTTCTTATCGGCGTGCATGCGGACCAGACGGCCAATGCGCTCACTGCGTTCGGTGCGTGGGTTAAAAATCGAAGCTCCGGTCTTTAAGTTGCCACTGTACAGACGAACAAAGGTCAGCTGTCCGGAGTAGGGGTCGTGCATGGTTTTGAAAGCCAGGCCGGCCAGGATGTCATCCGTGACCTGCCAGGTGCGTTCTTTCCCGGCGAGGGTTTGGCCCGCCACAGGTCGTACCGGCGGCGGGAGATAGTTGACCACGGCATCCAAGAGCGGCTGGATACCCTTGTTGCGCAGCGCGGTTCCGCACAGGACCGGAAAGACGTCGAGCGACTGCGTCTTGAGGCGCACCGCAGTGGTGACTTCTTCCGGCGTGAGGGCTTCACCGCCCAGATATTTCTCCAATAAGGTGTCATCGGCATCGGCTACGCTTTCAATCAGCAGCTCGGAGAATTTCGCCGCATCCGTTTGGAGCTCTGGGGGAATTTCCTCTTCGTGAAACCGCGCCCCAAGCGTATCCTCCTCCCAGACGAGGGCCTTGTGCTGAATCAGATCGATCACGCCCGTCATGGCATCTTCGGTGCCGATCGGCAGTTGGAGTATCAGCGGCCGCGCCCCCAACCGATTCTTGATTTGATCGACAACCCCATGAAAGTCCGCACCGATGCGGTCCAGTTTGTTGATAAAGACAATACGAGGCACGCCGTATTTGTCCGCTTGCCGCCACACGGTCTCCGACTGTGGTTCGACTCCGCCGACCCCACAGAAGACGACAATGGCGCCGTCCAGCACACGCAGGCTGCGCTCCACCTCGGTGGTAAAATCCACATGGCCGGGCGTATCAATGATATTGATCTGATGCTCGTTCCAGTCGCAGGTAATGGCCGCCGCCGTAATGGTGATGCCCCGCTCACGTTCCTGGGGCATCCAGTCGGTGACAGCCGTCCCTTCGTGCACTTCACCGATTTTGTGCGAGAGGCCCGTATAGTACAGGACGCGTTCGCTCACGGTGGTCTTGCCGCTATCAACGTGGGCAACGATGCCGATGTTTCGAGTTTTTTCTAATATGGTAGACATGAGCTTCTCCCGACTCGGTGCAGCGCCCCGAGAAGTCTGCGCGATTCGACACAAAAATGTAACGTTCGGTTAGAGGGAAGGGCCGGCGTGTGAGCCCGATCTGTGTTGGTGAAAAACCATAACGAACACTACGAATAACTGAGTGTTTTCATCACCATACACAAAACACTGAGGCATGCCAAGCCGAAAGACCGGCCTGGAGTGGCACCTAGGTGACAAAATCGCGAGAAACAAAAAGGGTCCTGCGCGGCGACCCTAGGCTCGATACTTTTTCAGGAGGTTACGGGCGATCACAAGTTTCTGAATTTCGCTCGTGCCTTCCCCAATAATCATGAGGGGTGCGTCCCGATAAAAACGTTCGACCGGAAACTCCTGGGTGTAGCCATACCCGCCCAGCACGCGCATCGCTTCCAGGGCGACTTCTTCACACGCTTCGGACGCAAACAGCTTGGCCATCCCGGCTTCCAGGTCACACCGCTCACCGTTGTCCTTCTTCTCGGCCGCCTGCCGGACCAGGAGGCGGGAAGCCTCGATCTTGGTGGCCATATCAGCCAGTTTGAGCTGAATGGCCTGATGTTCACAGATAGGCTTGCCAAAGGTCTCGCGCTGTTGGGAATAGCGAATGGCTTCCTCAAAGGCGGCCTGGGCCACGCCGACCGCCCGGGCCGCAACATTGATCCGACCCACTTCCAAACCGCCCATGACTTGCTTGAACCCCAGGCCCTCTTCGCCACCGATCAGGGAGGCGGCTGGTGTCGGAAAGTCCTCGAAGGCGAGTTCACACGTATCCAGGCCCTTATAGCCCAGTTTCTTGATGTCTCGGCTGACCGTCAGCCCCGGCGCGCCTTTCTCCGCGGCAAACAGGCTGATGCCGGTATAGGCCGGTTCGGCGTCGGGGTCGGTCTTGGCGGCGACAGCCAGAATATTGCCGTGCCGCGCATTGGTAATAAACATTTTCGAGCCGTTGACCAGATAGCCGTCGCCCTGCTTCTTGGCCGTGGTGCGAATCCGCTGCACATCACTCCCGGCATGCGGCTCGGTCAGGGCGAGGCCGCCGCGTTTCTCGCCGGTGGCCATAGCCGGCAGGAGCCGTTGTTTTTGTTCCTCTGTGCCGAACAGCGCCAGGATGTGGGCGAACAGCAGGTGGGAGTTCAGGATGCCGGTCAGGCTCATCCAGCCGCGACAGATTTCTTCAATAATCATGGCATAGGTCGTAAAGGACAGCCCCATGCCGCCATACTCGGTTGGGATAATCGCGCCGAATAAACCGAGCTCCTTCATCCGCTCGACCAGGGCGTGAGGGTATTCGTCGCGATGCTCCATTTCACTGGCGACCGGCTTGACCTCACGCTCCACGAAACGGTTGAGCGTGGACAGGATTTGTTGTTGTTCTGAGTCGAGCTCGGGCATGATGGGCATCCTTTCTGCCTGGGGTTACGGACTGGTGTTCATTCTCCAGCTTTACGATCTGAGATCAAGGGAGAGCCCGCGCGCCCGTCGGACTGGCTGGATTGGGAGAAAGCAGATAATAAAAGAAAACAATCCTGCCCCTGGTTGCGGACACCCAGTAGCGAAGAAGAACAGCATGGCTCTCACACCCCTGATGCAGCAGTATTTATCGGTGAAGCAACAGCATCAGGACGCGATTGTGCTGTGCCGCCTAGGGGACTTCTACGAGATATTTTTTGATGATGCGCCGCCGGTCGCAAACCTGCTCGACCTCACTCTGACCGCCCGCGATGGTGGAGACGGCAAGATCCCGATGTGCGGCGTCCCCTATCATGCCATCCAGGGCTATATCGCCCGGCTGGTCAAGGCCGGAAAAAAAATTGCCCTGTACGACCAGGTCGAAGACCCGAAAACAGCCAAGGGTCTGGTCAAGCGCGCAGTCACGCGGGTGATTACCCCGTCCACGTATGTCGAAAACGAGGCCGACGCAGCAAGTCCGACCTTGCTGGGGATGTTTGCCAATGGGCGACGGTGGGGGTTGGCGCTGCTCGAACCAACGACTGGAGCGTTCCAATTCTGGAATGAGGCGGAAGCCGCCTTGGCTGACACCCTCGCCCATCTCGCACCGCGCGAGATTGTCATCACCAAGGGTATGGCCGGGCATCCCGCCCTGACTGCGTATAGGAGCAGTCAAGCCGGGATGAGCCTGACGACACTGGAAGACTGGCAGGCTGCCTTCGATGACAGCGTCGAGTGCATCCAGTCCTTTTTTGGGCTGGACTCTTTGCGCGCCCTGGAGCTGGACCCGGAAACTACCGTCGCCATCGCCCTGGTGCTCCGTTTTCTCCAGCAGCATATGCAGGTCAGCCTGCCGCATATCGGCCTGCCGAAACGGCTCCACACGGGCGAAACCATGCTGTTGGGCCCGGTCGTCGAGCGCAGTCTTGAGATCTTTCGTCCGGCGAACCCTGACATCCGCGGCAAGGCGCTGATCGACGTATTGGATGCCACGGTCACGCCTATGGGTAAGCGACTGTTGCAGCACTGGCTGCGAAACCCGCTCTTGTCCGTGGCTGCTATCGAAGCCCGGCATGCCGGGGTGGCCGAGTTGGTCAACGCGCCTGCCGTGCTGGAAGCGGTGCGCGGAGCGCTCGCCCCCGTTCGCGACCTGGAACGCCTGGTGGCCCGTTTTAGTTGTCGAGTGGCGAATCCCAAAGACTGCGCGGCACTGCGAGACTCGTTGGCGCAAATCCCCGGCGTAAGCCGAGCGTTGGAAACGATCCAGAGCCCACTCTTGGGGCAACAGCGTGAACAACTGCACACCGACCTCGGCCCCTTGCCCGATACCCTGGCGCGTGCCTTGGTTGAGATGCCGCCCGTCCACCTTCGGGAAGGCGGTGTCTTTGCACCGGGCTATCACGCGGAACTGGACCGCTTGCAGACGATTGCCTCGGATGCCAAGCAATGGCTGGCTGCGCTTCAGTCCCGGGAAAGTGAACGTACGGGCATTCCCTCGCTCAGAATCGGGTATAATCGGGTCTTTGGGTATTATCTGGAAGTCTCCAAGGCCCACCTCAACAAGGTCCCTGACGTGTATACGCGAAAACAAACCCTCGCCAATGCGGAGCGGTTCGTGACGCCTGAGCTGAAGGAGTACGAGGATCAGATACTCAACGCCCAGGATCGTTCGGTCACCCTGGAGCAGGAACTCTTTACCGAATTATGCGAGCTGGTCCTCCAATATATGACGCAGATTCAGGCGCTTGCGCGGGCGTGTGCCCATCTCGACGTTCTGGCCGGCTTTGCCTGGGTGGCGGTTAATCAGCACTACGTTCGACCCGAAATGTCGGAGGCGGCCGAACTGGCGATCGTTGGCGGACGGCATCCGGTTGTCGAGTCGCTGCTGGGGCGGAGCGCTTTTGTTGAGAACGATGTGCAGCTCAATCGCTCGGATCACCAGCTTCTGTTGTTGACTGCCCCCAATATGAGCGGCAAATCCGTGTATCTGCGTCAAGCCGCGCTGATTGTGCTGCTGGCCCAGGTCGGTTCGTTTGTTCCGGCTACGCGCGCCCGGATTGGGGTTGTGGATCGAATTTTTACCCGCATTGGAGCCTCCGATAATCTGGCCCTGGGGGAAAGTACGTTTGCCGTAGAAATGATTGAAACCGCCCAGATTCTGAACACGACCACCGAACGGAGCCTGCTGCTGCTGGACGAGATTGGACGTGGGACCTCGACATCAGACGGGCTGTCCATTGCCCGGGCGATTATCGAGTTCCTGGTTGATGACGACGGGCCGCGGCCCCGCACCCTGTTCGCCACGCATTTCCATGAACTCACCGACTTGCAACGCCTCCTGCCCGGCTTGGTGAATTATACCTTTGCCGTGCGTGAAT